>NZ_RZRP01000187.1:0-8769 GCF_003997795.1 Mesorhizobium sp. M7A.F.Ca.US.005.03.2.1
CCGGCCGCACCTGGATGGGCACCGCCTTCGGCGGCGCGCGCGGCCGCACCGATGTGCCGAAGATCGTCGACTGGTACATGGACGGCAAGATCCAAATCGACCCGATGATCACCCACACGCTCAAGCTCGAGGACATCAACAAGGGTTTCGATCTCATGCATGAGGGCAAATCGATCAGAAGCGTCGTGGTTTACTGAGGAAGATCGCAGGCCGCGGCCCAACCGGCCCGCGGCCTCCGTGGTTCACAATGGGAGGAGAAAAGAAACATGAGCGAACTCCCCGCCATTCTCGTCGATGCAGACGCCTGCCCGGTCAAGGCCGAGGTCGAAAAAGTGGCCGACCGGCATGGCGTCCTTGTCACCTACGTCTCCAATGGCGGCCTGCGGCCGTCGCGCGATCCGATGGTCCGCAATGTCGTGGTCTCCAAGGGCGCTGATGCCGCCGACGACTGGATCGTCGACAATGCACGCACCAACGACATTGTGATCACCGCCGACATTCCGCTGGCCGCCCGCGCGGTAGCGCTTGGCGCCCATGTGCTTGGGCCAACCGGACGTCCCTTCACGCCGGAAACGATCGGCATGGCGGTGGCGATGCGCGACCTGAAGCAGCATCTGCGCGAGACCGGCGAAAGCAAGGGCTACAATGCCAGCTTCGCGCCGCAAGACCGGTCGCGGTTTCTGGGCGAACTCGATCGCATCTTGCGGCGTGCCATGAAATCGGCCACACCGGATTAGCGCTATCCAGGGCTGGAACCACCATGGCCGCCGAAGCTCCGATAGACAAACCCATGCAGCGCCACATGCTGTTTGCTGTGTCTGCCTGCTTCGGCGTCTTTGCGCTTCTGGTGGCGTTGCTGCTGCACGCTCCGCTTGCCTATTCGATCGGCGCCAACGCGTTCTTTGCCGCCTATGTCATTCTCGTCGTCGCCCAGATGCCGAAGTTCACCGGCAGGTATCTGAGCAAGAATGCGCGCGCCACCGACCAGCCGGTGCTGGTCATCTTCGCCGTGACGCTTGTCGTCGTCGGCGTTGCCGTTGTCGCATTGTTCCTGCTGATCAATCAGAAGGACAGAAGCCATCCCATCGAGCTCTTCTTCGCGCTGCTGTCGATCCCGCTCGGCTGGTTCACCATCCATGCCATGGCAGCGCTCCATTATGCTCATGTCTACTGGATGGATGGCGATGCGATGGATGCCGAGACCAGGAAGAAAATCCCGGTCGGCGGACTGCTGTTTCCGGGCGACAAACGGCCGGAGGGTTGGGACTTCCTCTATTTCTCGACGGTGATCGGCATGACGGCGCAGACCGCCGACACCAACATCTCGACGACGCATATGCGTCGTGTCGTGCTTGTCCACTCGATCCTGTCGTTTTTCTTCAACACGGTCATCGTCGCCGCTGCCGTCAATCTCGCCGTCAGCCTGGGCGGTCCGTAATAAATCCGTGATCGGATGAAACATCGGTTTGGATCGCGACGTATCAGGAGGACAATGAGCGCGCAGGCCATGCCGCGAGGCCGGGAGACGAAACACGATGGAATCCGTTGCCAGAAGCCAATCCGCCGCCGATCCAGGCGCTTCGGCGTCGAACGACAAAACGCTGATTTACCGGCAGTCGCGCTGGACGCGGCTGACGCATTGGCTGTGGGCGATCTCGCTGTTCTTCATGCTGTTGTCCGGCCTGCAGATCTTCAATGCCCGTCCGCAGCTCTATATCGGCAAGCAATCGGGCTTCGATTACAACAACACCATCTTCGCCATCGGCGCCGAGAACTCCGATGCGGGTCCGCGCGGCTACACGGAGATCTTCGGCAAGCGCTTCGACACCACTGGGGTGCTCGGCTGGTCGGGTCCGGCCGGCCAGGAGACGTCCCGCGCCTTCCCGTCCTGGGCGACCATCCCGTCCTACTATGATCTCGGCACTGCGCGCGTCATCCATTTCTTCTTTGCCTGGATACTCACCACGACGTTGATCGTCTGGTTTGTCGCCAGCACCGTGAACGGCCATTTGCGGCGCGATCTCGCGCCACGCCTCGACGATTTGAAGCGGTTGCCGCAAGACATCGTCGACCACGCCAAGCTCAAATTCCATCACACGCGCGAATACAACACGCTGCAGAAGATGGCCTATGGCGGGGTTCTGTTCGTGCTGCTGCCGCTGATGATCATCACCGGTCTGGCGATGTCGCCAAGCATGAACTCGGTGCTGCCTTTCCTCAACGATCTGCTCGGTGGCCGGCAGACGGCACGCACCATCCATTTCACCGTCATGGTGCTGCTGGTCGCCTTCTTCGTCGTCCATATCCTGATGATCCTGGCCGCCGGCCCGATCAACGAGCTGCGCTCGATCATCACCGGCTGGTACCGCACCGATCCTCCCGCACAGGACGACAATACAGCCGAGAGGAGTGCCTGACATGGCGAAGTTTGAGATCAGCCGCCGCAAATTCCTGACCGCTGCCGGCCTTGGCGCTTCCGGTATCATGCTGTCGGGCTGCGACGCCTTTGACAGCCAGCTAAGCGTCGGCAGCGGCCTGCGCAGTTTCCTCGAAAACGCCAATGGCCTGACATACCGGGCGCAACGCCTGCTCGCCGGACGCGGTGCGCTGGCGCCGGAATTCACCGAGGCCGATATCCGCCAGCCGCAGCGGCCGAACGGCGTCACCGCTCCCGATGACGACGTCTACAAGGGCCTGCTCGCCAACAATTTCGCCGACTGGCGTCTGGAAGTGACGGGTCTTGTCGAAAAGCCGCTGTCGCTCAGCCGCGAGCAGCTCCAGAACATGCCAAGCCGCACCCAGATCACCCGCCATGACTGCGTCGAAGGCTGGAGCTGCATAGCCAAATGGACCGGCACGCCGCTGTCGCTGGTGCTGGACCAGGCGGTGGTCAAACCGCAGGCGCGCTATGTCATGTTCCATTGCCTCGACACGATCGACCGCAGCCTGTCGGGCGACATCAAATATTACGGCACCATCGACCTCATCGATGCCCGTCACCCGCAGACGATCCTCGCCTACGGCCTGAACGGCAAGCCGCTGCCGGTCGAGAACGGCGCGCCGCTGCGGGTTCGCGTCGAGCGCCAGCTCGGCTACAAGATGCCGAAATATCTCTACAAGATCGAACTGGTCGACGGCTTTGCCGATGTCGGCGGTGGCAGGGGCGGCTATTGGGAAGACAATGGCTATGACTGGTACGGCGGGATCTGAGCTGCACACCGCAAATCCGGCGCTGAAGATGCTAGCCTAGCGAGCGGCGAAACAGCTCGCCTTTTCCGGCAATCTGCTCGCCAATGCCGCCAAGCCGCAGCATATGCCAGGCAAGTGCATGGTTGCTGGAGGTGACCGGTTTCCCCAACTCCTTCTCGACCTCCTCGATGATGCGGGCAACGCGCATGCTGGTGCAGGAAACGAACACCGCATCACAGTCGCTCGACGCACCGATTTCCAAGATGGCCTGCTTGACCGATGCCGGCGTGATGCGTGCAACGACATTGTCGTCCGCCTCGTTGAAGGAGCCCATGACCGGAATATCCATCCCCCGCGCCATCAGCGATGCCCGCAGCGAATGATTGATTTTCGCCAAGTAAGGGGTGAGCAGCGCGATCCTCGAGACCCCCAGGGCCTTCAGCGCGGCGCGTGCCGCGGTCACCGGATTGGTCACCTGCACACCAGGCAGCACCTCGTGAACGCGCTCGGCAACCTTATCCTCGCCGATGACCAGCGCTCCCGACGTGCAGGCAAAGCCGATCACATCGAACTTGACGTCGGGCAAGAGTCCCACCGTTGCCGGGATTACCGCCGACATTTTCATCAGGTTTTCCGGTGTGATCTCGACATCGCTGTAGAGCCGCGCCTCGTACAGCGCGATGTCGCGCGCGGGCAGCGCATACCGGAATTCATCCTCGATGGTCTGGTCGGTCCGCAGCACGAGCAGGCCGAGATTGGCGCGCGTGCCGATACCGTCATCGGTCTTGAACGGAATGTGTTCCTTGTCGAGGACAAGCGTGTCGTCGGCGCGGCTAACCGGGGCGTCCATGGCGCAGTCCCCTCCCTGATGCCAATCAGAATTGTCGACAATAGAAACGGCGATATTGCCGAAACTGTCAAGGGCTCTGTGCAGATCCTGGGAACCGGTAAACGCCTGAATTTTGCGCTTGCGCGGATCGCTTGTCCGTCGCCGACCCATTCACCGTTGACAGGGATCGGCGTCTTCCTATTGAATTGTCGACAATAGGAACACACCCCTTCGGGACAGCAATGCGCGTATTGATCTTGGGCGGCGGCGTGGTCGGGATCACCACCGCTTATCAGTTGCAAAAGGACGGCCACGCGGTCACTGTTCTCGAGCAGGCACCGCAGGTGGCCGAGGGCGCGAGCTGGGCAAATGCAGGCATGATCGCGCCCGGTCACTCCTTCGTCTGGTCATCACCAGCCGCGCCAAAAATCCTGCTGAAGTCGCTGTTCCTGAAAGACCAGGCGCTTCGCTTCAAACTTTCCGCCGACCCGCATCTCTACAGCTGGTCGCTGCGCTTCCTCAGGGAATGCACGGCCGCCAAAGCGCGTCGCAACACCCTCCTCAAACATCGGCTTGCGGTCCATTCCCAATCGGTCCTGCAGGCGGTCGTCAGGGAAGAATCGATCCAATACGACAGGACCTCGGCCGGCATCCTTTACTTCCACCGCAGCCGTCAGGCGCTCGACAAGGGCGTCGCCAACATGCGCCTGCTGGAGGCCGACGGCCAGGAGATCCGCATTGTCGACGCACAGGAAATCATTGACCGCGAGCCGGCGCTGGCTTCGTCGCGCGGCAGCATTGCCGGCGGCATAATGTGTCCAACCGATGAAACCGGCGACGCCGCCAAGTTCACGCGCGCGCTGGCGGCCATCGTCGAAACGAGGGGCGGCAAGATCCTGACAAGCACGAGGATCGTCGGGATCGAACGCAGGAATGACGCGATCATCCAGGTCGTCACCGACAAGGGAGAATTTCTGGCCGACGCCTACGTTCTGTGTCTCGGCGCCGAAAGCCCGATCCTCGCCCGCAAGATCGGCCTTGGTTTGCCGATCTATCCGGTCAAAGGATATTCCCTGACCATTCCCATCGTCGACCCGGCGCTGGCTCCAAAACTCCCCGTCATCGATGAGCACAATCTCGTTGCCATCACGCCGATGGGCGATCGCATCCGCGTCACCGCCACCGCGGAATTCGCGGGCTATGATCGCAGCCACAAGTCTTCGGATTTCGCCTTCATGAAGCGCGTCACGCAGGACCTGTTCCCGCGCGGTATCGCCTATGATCGCGCCGAAATGCGGGCCTGCCTGAGACCCATGACGCCCGACAATCTGCCGATCCTCGGCCTGCGCAACATCAAGAACCTCTGGCTGAACACCGGCCACGGCCATATTGGATGGACGATGGCGCATGGATCGGCCCGCATCGTCGCCGAACTGATCGCCGGCCGGGCTGCGCCGATCGCCCTCGACGGTATCCTTCCCACACAGGCGCGGTTCGCCGAACCAAGCGCCGCAAAGGCTTGACCGACGCCATGCTCCGACCCACCAGGCACAGCAACCAGGACGACGATGCGGCGTTGGCATCCAAGCCGATCAAGACCGGCCCGCGCGTCTATGAAGAGATCCGTCGCATGGCGATGGACTATCGCTTCAAGCCGAACGAGCGCATCAACGAAGTGGCGCTTGCCGCGAGGCTGAATGTCAGCCGCAGCCCGATCCGGGAGGCCCTCCAGCGGCTGGTCACGGAGGAACTCATCACCTTCCAGACCAATCGCGGCTTCTTTTGCCGCGGCTTCGATGTCGACGAGGTCGTCAATCTTTCCGACGTGCGGGCGGTGCTTGAGGAGCGCTCCGTCAGGCTGGCGATCCAGCGCGCGACCAATGAAGAGCTCGCCGCGCTCGTCGACTGGTGGACGCTCACCATGGCGCGCGCCGACTCGTTTTCCAGCGCCGAGCTGACCGCCAGGGACGAGGAGTTTCACATCCGCATCGCCAGGCTGTCAGGCAATCCCGAACTGGCGCGCATGCTCGAAGGCATCAACACGCGCATCCATTTCGTTCGCAAGATCGAAGTGGAGAAGCACCGGCGACTGTCGACGACCTACACCGAACACAGCGAAATCGCCCGAGCCATGGTAGCTCGCGATGCCGACACGGCCGCAAGGCTCATGCATGACCACATCGACATCAGTGTCGCCGATGCCATGTCGACCGTCCGGGAAGGCCTGGCCCGGATATACGTCGACGTCGATCAGATCTGACCAGCATCCCGGAACCGATTAAGCAATCCCTGGCCGGTCAGGCAACCTTGTCGAGCAGCGGCCTGAGCGCCGGGTGAATTTCCGGCGAGGCGTGCTTGATCAGGGTCAGCAGCGCGCGTTCGTTCTCGTAAAGTGGCCTGTCGACGCCGATATGTTCGATCAGCCAGCCGGCTTCGCCGGCATCGATCGTCTCGGCACGGCGGGCCAGGGCCTCGGCCGCCCTGTTCTTGGCTTCCCATTCGGCTTCGATGTCGCCAGGAGATCGGTAGGCCTCCATGATGCCGGCAAGCCCGCCGGAGATCATGCGGCTGAAGAAGCCGCCGATTTCCGGATCGGCATGTTCGAGGAAGGCGTCATGGCGCAGCGCCACGTCGCGCGTCGGTGCTTCGTAGCCGGCCGAGCACATGACGAAATTGGCGATCGCCTTGACGAACAGCTCGTTCCAGGACGGATCGTTTTGTCCTTGAGCAGTCCGCTCGTTGATCTTGAGCAGCACCTCGGCCTCGGCGCGCGTGATGGCGATGTTGCCGTCGCCGCCATGGGCATGGAGGATCCGGCGCAAAAGCTCGACCTCCGCCTGCGCGACGAGGCCCGGAGCCAGCACGCCGCCGAGCATCAGCGGCCCCTTGCCGTCAATGACGGCATGCGCCACCTGCTCCAGCGCATACACACAAAGCTGGGCCGGCGACGATTTCGCCTGTTCCAGCACATGCACCAGCAATTCGAGTTCGGTCCGGCTGTCGACCATGCCGTCGCGCGAGATCGTGCGGATCAGCCAGTCGGCATTGTCCTGCGAGATATAGCCCGACGGCTTTTCCTGGTGGACGATATAGTCGGTGACCGCCTCAATGAAGAAGGGCGGCCATTCCTGGCATTTGTCCTTCGCCGTGGCATCGAGCGCGAACAGCGCCTCGGCCTCGCCACGCGTCACGACGCCGTCGCCGAACACTTCATGGCGCAACATCGCCACGTCCTCCGCGGCGATGCGGCTTTTCGAGGTCAGCCCGGCCACCGGCGCGCTCATGATCAATTCGCCCATTTGTCGTCCCCGTCCGCCGTCGCCAAGCGCCGGCCCGATAGCGTCATACAAGCCAACATATCAGCAGTGTCTTGAAAAACCGGCAAACGGCGTGGTTAGTGAAGACTTGTCGCCAACGCATGTCGCCTGACAGCGTGCCGCGGTTTGAAGAACGACATGCACGCGCTTTAGATGTTGCTGACAGGTGACAAGCCGTCGCGCGCAAGCTATGGATGGCGCGTCGAGGACTCAGGGTCTTGAGTCCTACCTGTTTGCGGGAGAGAACAGCGAGAGCTGTCGCCGAAGGGGAAATCGCCCGAAATCTCTCAGGCAAAAGAACCGTAGACGGGAAAGACACTCTGGAAAGTCGGGGCTTGCCCCCGCGCCGAAGGTGTAAGCGCCGCTGACAGAGTTCCGGCTGCGCGAGTCTCTCAGGCTTCAGACAGAGGGGCACGGACTGGTCGCCATTCGCGACCGATTGCGTGCGACTCTGGAGACGACATGACGGGCGACGACACAAAACACCTTCCCCTTGAAGATATCCATATGGCCGCCGGTGCGCGCTTCGGCGCCTTTGCCGGCTGGTCGATGCCGCTGACCTATCCGGCCGGCGTCATGAAGGAACACCTTCACACCCGCGAGCAGGCCGGCCTGTTCGACATCTCGCATATGAAGCTGTTCGAGGTCAGCGGACCGGAAGCGGCGGCACTGCTCAACCGTGCCTGCCCACTGGATGCCGGCGCGCTCGAAATCTCGCAATCCAAACTGTCCTTTTTCCTCAACGAAGCAGGCGGCATCCTCGACGACCTGATCGTCACCAGGCTTGGCGATGCCAGGTTCATGGTGGTCGCCAATGCCGGCAACGCCGTAGGCGACGAAAAGCATTTGCGTGCACTTGCCGCGGATTTCGACGCCAGGATCGAGCCGCTCGACCGCGTCTTCCTGGCCATCCAGGGTCCTGAAGCCTGGGCCGCCCTTTCCCGCGCCGGCATCGAGACCGGCTCGCTGCTGTTCATGCATGGGGTCGAACCGCGCAAGAACTGGTTCATGAGCCGGTCGGGCTATACCGGCGAGGACGGGTTCGAGATCGGCTTGCCGGAGGCCGATGCACGCGACCTCGTCGCGAAGCTGCTCGGAGACGAGCGCGTGCTGTGGATCGGCCTGGCCGCGCGCGACAGCCTGCGCCTGGAGGCCGGTCTCTGCCTGCATGGCCAGGACATCACACCGGAAACCGACCCGGCCAGCGCCGCCTTGATGTGGGCAATCCCAAAGGACATCCGCGCTTCCGGCACTTTCATCGGCGCCGATGCGCTCCGCGCCGCGGTGGAACGAGGACCCGCGCAAAAGCGCGTCGGTTTGAAGCCGGAAGGCCGCCAACCGGTGCGTGGCGGTGCCGCGCTCTTCGACGCCGACGGCAACCCGGCCGGCCATGTCACGTCGGGCGGCTTCGGCCCCTCGGCCGGCCAGCCGGTC
>NZ_RZRP01000188.1:0-8762 GCF_003997795.1 Mesorhizobium sp. M7A.F.Ca.US.005.03.2.1
ACTGGCGGCCGGCCTGTCCTCGATCATGTGCGTGGTGCGCCAGCGGCCGAAACGATAGTAGGCCGCCGCCAGTACAAGCGAGCTGATCGAACCCGCCGGGAAGCTCCACCACAACGCTTCCTCGCCGATCACGCCACGCATGAAATAGGCAAAGCCGGTGCGCACGACCAGCACCGAAATGACCAGGATGATCAGCGGCGGCATCACGGCACCCGTGGCTCGTACGGTGGCAAACAGCACGATGGTGATGCCGAACAGGATGAACGACCACGAGGCGACATTGTTGATGTGGACGGCGATGTCGATCGCCGCGCTGTCGCGGCTCAGGAACAGGCTCAGCACCGAACGGTCGAAAACCGACAGCACGGCAACCAGTGCGCCGGTCAGGACGAGGTTGAAGCCGACGCCTGAGGCGGCGATGCGGCCGATCCGGTCCCAGCGCCCGGCGCCGACATTCTGTGCCGCCATCGAGGACACCGCGGCGCCGATGGCGAGCGCCGGCATCTGGATGTAGGTCCACAGCTGGGCGGCGATGCCGTAGGCGGCGGCGACCTGTGAGCCGTAGGAATTGACTATGCCCATCACCGTCAGTGCCGCCGCCGAAATGACGATCATCTGCAGGCCCATTGGCACGCCCTTGAAGACGACGATGCGCAGCAAGGTGGGATCGGGCCGCAACAGAGCGAGATTGGCGCCGGCCAGCCGCAGCGGATGCTTGCGCACATAGAGAACGATCAGGATGGCGATCACGCTTACCGTCTGGCCGATCAGCGTGGACGTGGCGGAGCCCGCGATGCCGAGTTCGGGAAACGGTCCGATGCCGGCGATGAGCAATGGGTTGAGCACGATGTCGAGGACGACGGCCAGCGCCATGAAGAAGAAGGGCGTGCGTGAATCGCCGGCACCGCGCAGCACGGTCATGACGAAGGACAGAAGGTTCATCATCGGCACGGCGACGAAGATGATGCGCAGATAGGAGCGCGCCAGCGGCAAGGCGTCGGCCGGTGTGCCGAGCGTGTTGAGAATGGCGTCAACCCAGATCCAGCCGCAGACCGCGAAGACAACCGAGACGAGGAAGAAGAATGTCGCGCTGGTGCCGACAATGCGGCGCGCCTCGGGCAGGTCGCGGGCACCGACCGACTGGGCCACCAGAATGGTGGCCGCCATGCCGATGCCGAACACAGTGCCGAGGATCAGGAACAGGACGAGGTTGGCGTTAGAGGTGGCGGTCAGCGCCGATTCGCCGAGAAAACGGCCGACCCAGACGGCGTTGATCGAGCCGTTGAGCGACTGCAGCACGTTGGAGCCGAGCACCGGCAGGGCGAACAGCAGAAGCGTGCGCGGGATCGGGCCGCTGGTCAGGTCGCCGGTGCGCCGGCGCGCGGGCATTTTTTCGTCCATGGCGGGCAACTCGGCGGATGGTGATTTGGATCCAGTCCACGATGATATCGCAGGCGGGACCGAGATGCACCCTTGCGAACGCGCGGCTGAAAGGCCGCTGCCCCGTTCATGCCTGCCGCGAGCCCAGCGGACGCGCCAAGCGCGCCCGCCCGTGCAGTGGCCGTTACTTCCCGGCGAGACCCGGCAGCGTGACCTGATAGACCAGGAACATGGTGTCGACATCGGCGCCGTCTTCCGCCTTGTAGGGTGCGCCGACCTGAAAACCGTCCTGGGCGAGGAAGTCGTTGTCGTTGGCGACGAACAGGAAGTAGTCGTCGGGCAGCTTCGGATCGAGAACGCTGACCACCGACATCGCCTCCCACTTCTCCGACAGGTTGTTCTTGTCGTTCGGCGCGCCATTGTGCAGGCCGAAGCGGCCGAGTTCGCCCTTGTCGTTGATGTCGATGAACGGCGTCAGCTTGGCCGGCATCACCGACGGGTCGAGCACGCCCTTGGGCGCCAGCGGCTTGTCGGCGGCATCGAAGGCGCCGCCGGCGATGTCGGTCGCGGCCGAGACGTCGACGACGAAGATCTGGCGCACCAGCGAGGTGTCGCCCTTCAGCCCCTGGCCGTTACCGCTGTCGCGCGCCAGCATCAGGAAGGTCTTGTCGGAGAGCGCCACGATCTCGCTCTGCGCGGCGATCTTGGTCTTGCCCTTGGCATCCTTGAACACCGGCAACGGCACGACATACTCATGCGCCAGTTTGAGGTGGGCGAGGTCGGACGCGTCATAGACCAGCGCACGCGTGTTCTGGCGCGTCGCGGGCGAATCGCCGCCATCCTGCCGGGGCGCCGATTGCAGCACCGCGATCAGGAACTTGCCGTCCGGCGTCATCGCCATTCCCTCCAGGCCCTGGTTGTTCTGGCGGCCGGTCTCGGGGTCCTTCGGATCGGGCTCGGCGGCACCGGGTCCCGGATTGTCCGAGGCGAAGTTCGGCGTGCCGTGGCGCATCGGCACGAAGGCGGCCGGTGGCTGGGTTGCCGACAGCAGATGCCCGTCGGCGGAAAACCGATAGATGTTCGGGCCGTATTCGTCGGAGATGAACATCGAACCATCGGGCAGCCGCACGATCGCCTCGTTGTCGAGCGCCAGCTTGCCATTGTCGGCTTGCGGCAGGATCGGCATGTCGCCGCTTGCCGCGCGCACGCCGTTGAGTGGGTCGAGGCCTGTGGCATCAGCCCCCTTGTCGTCGGTGAGAAGCATGGTGTCGGCGAGCGTTGCCTTGACGCCCGTCTGCTCCTGGCCGGCAGCAGGTGCAGCGCCCGGTGCGACCGGAGCAAATTCGATGGCGATCGTGTTGAGGCGCGGCCGGTAGTCGGTGGTGCCGACGACATTGTAGCCACGGTCCGGCAACAGCCAGAGCGAACCCCTGTAGCCGGCGGTGTCATGCGTCCAGCCTGATGCGTCGATCGCCATGCCGGAACCCGAGCCGAAGGTCTCGCCGAACTTGTCGCGCTGAGCGGCCGGGATGCGGCCGACGCCGACCAGCCCCTTGTTGACGAGGCCGCCGACGGTCGCGGTGCTGTCGGCGAGCGCCGGCGCCAAGGCGGTGAACAAGGCCAGCGCGACGCCAAGCGACGCGGGTCGATACAGGTGCTTCATGGATAATCCTCTTTGTGACGGATGTGCCGGAGCGGCCGGGGGACGAAAAACTGAAAGAGGTACGACATCGATGATGTTGCGCAAGCCTCCCCGAAACGCGGTCTACGGCGCGAACATGATGCTTGCGTGACAGCGCGCAGTGCATGCCGGCGGTCGACGAAAAACGATGCGCGCGCGCCGGCACTGGACACTTATGTCCAGTGGATATATACTCCAGTCTTCGGACCAACCGTGGAGGGGAAGCCTTGAAGTCGCACTACCGCGCAGTCGTCATCGGAGGTGGCGTGGTCGGAGCCTCGGTGCTCTATCACCTGACGCGGTTCGGCTGGAGCGATGTGGCGCTGATCGAGCGCGCAGAACTGACGGCCGGTTCGACCTGGCACGCGGCGGCAGGCTTCCATGCGCTCAACGCCGATCCCAATGTGGCGGCGCTGCAGGACTACACCATCAATCTCTACCGGGAGATCGAGGCCGAATCCGGCTGGGATATCGGCCTGCACATGACGGGCGGCGTCAACATCGCCAGCGATCCCGCGCGCTGGGAGTGGCTGAAATCAGCCTGGGCCGTGTTCCAGTCGGTCGGCATCGAGACCGCGCGCCTGGTCACGCCCGACGAGATCAAGGCGATCTGCCCGATCGTCGACGTCAACGGTGTTCTTGGCGGCCTGCATGATTCCAACGAAGGCCATCTCGACCCGTACGGTACCACGCATGCCTATGCGGGTGCTGCGAAGAAGCGCGGCGCCGACATCATCTTGCGCAACCGGGTCGTCGAGCTGAAAGCACGTGCCGACGGGCGCTGGGACGTCATCACCGAGCAGGGCACCATCATCGCCGAGCATGTCGTCAATGCCGGCGGGCTGTGGGCGAAGCAGCTCGGCCGCATGGCCGGCGTCGACCTGCCGGTGACGCCGATGGAGCACCACTATTTCATCACCGATGACATTCCGGAGATCGCAGCACTTGACAGGGAAATCGGCATCGCCGTCGATCTCGACGGCTTTTCATACCTGCGGCAGGAGCGCAAGGGTGTGCTGCTTGGCGTCTATGAGCAGAACCCAAAGCACTGGAACATGGACGGAGCGCCGTGGGATTACGGCATAGAGCTGATCCCGGAAGACATCGACCGCATCAGCCCGGAACTCGCCAAGGCGCATGAGCGCTTCCCTTGCCTGGCGACGGCCGGTATCCGCAAATGGGTCAACGGCGCCTTCACCTTCACGCCGGACGGCAATCCGATTGTCGGGCCGGTGCGCGGCCTGAAGAACTACTGGGTCGCCTGCGGCGTCATGGCCGGTTTCAGCCAGGGCGGCGGCGTCGGCAAGTCGCTGGCCGAATGGATGATTTTCGGCGAACCGCAGGCCGACATCTTCGGCATGGATATCGCTCGCTACGGTGCCTTCGCCGCCAACCGCGAATATCTCAGGCAGACGACGCGCCAGTTCTATTCGCGCCGGTTCGTCATGACCTTTCCCAATGAACGGCTGCCCGCCGGCCGGCCGCTGAAACGCCCCGGCGCCTATGACGGCATGAGCGCGGCGGGATGCGAATGGACGGCTTCCTGGGGGCTGGAAATCCCGGCCTATTTCGCGCCGATGGGATTTGCCGAGAGCACGACGCTGCGGCGCTCCAACGCCTTCGACATCGTCGGCGAGGAGGCGCTGCAGGTGCGGCGCGCCGCCGGCCTCGTCGATATCTCGGCCTATGCGCGCTATGCGGTGTCGGGGCTGGGTGCGGAGGCGTGGCTCGACCGGCTGCTCGCCTGCCGATTGCCGAAGGCGGGGCGGGCCGGCCTGGCGCCGATGCTCGGCCATGACGGACGGCTGAAGGGCGACCTCACCGTCTTCAACTGGGGCGGCGGCTCTTATTGGCTGATGGGCTCCTACTATCTCCGGGAATTCCATATGCGCTGGTTCGAGAGCCATGCGGCGGAGGGCGTCACCATCGCCGACCTCTCCGACACGATGAGCGGCTTCCTGCTCACGGGGCCGAATGCGCGGGAGATTCTGGAGCGCACGACGCATCAGGATGTTTCCGGCGCAGCATTGCCGTTCATGGCCTGTGGCGCATTCGACATCGGTATGGTGCAGGCACGTGTGGCGCGGCTGTCGATCGCGGGCGAACTCGGCTTCGAAATCAGTTGCCCCGTGACCATGCACGCCACGTTGCGCGACACGCTGCTGGCTGCGGGCGAGGATCTGGGCCTTGCTGAAATCGGCTACTATGCGCTCAATGCGCTGCGGCTGGAGAAGAGCTTTGGCATCTGGTCGCGTGAATTCACGCAAGGCTATACGCCGGGCCAGACCGGTCTCGACCGCTTCATCGCTTTCGGCAAGAGCGACTTCATCGGCCGCGAAGCAGCGTTGAAACAGCGGGAGGCCGGCAGCGGCCAATGCCTGGTGACGCTGGAAATCGATGCGCTCGACGCCGATGCCAGCGGTTTTGAGCCTGTCTGGCATCAGGGCCGACGCGTCGGCTTCGTCACCTCGGGCGGCTATGGCTATACGGTCGGCAAGAGCCTGGCGCTGGCTCTGGTCGACCGCGATTTCGCGGGCGAGGGCACCGCGCTCTCCGTGCATGTCGTAGGTGAGGAACGGCCGGCGCGTGTCGTCGCGGCCTCGCCCTACGATCCCCTGGGCAAGGCAATGCGGCAATGAGGAGGATTTCCGATGGTCGATGACGCGGCACGGGACGGCAGGCGCGAGCGCCGGCGTGGACGCACGGGCGAGGCCGGTAGCGAAAGCAGCCGCCGTCCCAATTACCATTCGCTGAAGAACCCGTTCCTGCCGCAGCCGATCTTTTCGGACGACCAGGTGGCTTCGATCCACGACACGGCGCTGCGGGTGCTGGAAGAGCTCGGCATCAAGGTGCTGCTGCCGCAAGCGCGTGAGCATTTTGCCAATGCCGGCGCCCTGGTCGATCCAGACACCGACATGGTGCGCATCGGCCGTGACATGGTGACGGCGGCACTCGCCTCGGCGCCGAAGTCGATCCACGCTTACGCCGGTTCGCGCGCCCGCGATCTGACGCTGGAGCTCGGCTCGATGACCTTCCTGGCCGGGTGCGGGGCGCCGAACGTCACCGATCTCGAGCGCGGCCGGCGGCCGGGAACACTGGCGGATTTCGAGGATCTGATGCGGCTGGTGCAGCATTTCGATGTGCTGCATATGCTGGGGCCCTGCATCGAACCTCAGGATGTCGACAACCGCTTTCGGCACTATGCCGTCAACCGCGCGCAGTTGACGCTGTCGGACAAGCTCCCGTTCGTCTTCGCGCGCGGAACGCCGCAAGTCGAGGACGGGTTCGAGATGCTGCGGCTGGCGCGCGGCTTGTCGGAAGAGGAGTTTCTGGCAAGCGCGCATTGCTACACCGTCATCAACACCAACTCGCCGCGTCAGCTCGACATTCCGATGGCGCAAGGCATCATCGATTTCGCTCGCGCGGGGCAGGTCTCCGTCATCACGCCGTTCTGCCTGGCGGGCGCCATGGCGCCGATAACGGTCGCCGGCGCGCTGACGCTGCAGCATGCCGAAGCGCTGGCCGGGCTGACGCTGGCGCAGATCGTGAGGCCGGGTGCGCCGGTCGTCTACGGCTCGTTCTCCTCCAATGTCGACATGAAATCCGGCGCGCCCGCCTTCGGCACGCCCGAGCACGTCAAGGCGACGCTGGGCGCCGGCCAACTGGCGCGCTTCACCGGGCTGCCTTGGCGGTCCGGCGGCGGCAGTGCGGCCAACATCTCCGACGCGCAGGCCGCGCACGAGACGCAGTTCGCGCTGTGGGGCTCGGTGCTGGCCGGGGCGACGATGTGCATCCATGCTGCCGGCTGGCTGGAGGGCGGCCTCAGTGTCTCCTTCGAGAAACTGATCACCGACATCGAGGCGCTGCAGACGGTGGCTGAACTTTGTGCTGCGACGCCCGGCGACACCGACACGATTGGTTTCGAAGCTATCGCCGAGGTGCAGCCGGGCGGGCATTTCTTCTCGGCCAGCCACACCGTGGCCCGCTACCGCACCGCTTTCTACGAGCCGCTGGTGGCGGACTGGTCGAATTTCGGCAACTGGACGCAAAGCGGCTCGAAGACGGCGAGCGAGCGCGCCACCGGTGTCTGGAGGCGGGTGCTTGCCGATTTCGCGCCGCCGACCTCGGCCGTCGCCACATCAGGCGTGCTGGACGAGTTCATCGCGCGGCGCACGGCAGAGGGCGGAGCGGCGCCGGTGTCTTGAGGCTGGCTCCCGCTGATCGCCCTGGTTGTGGCGTGATCCGGAACCTATAGCGCCTCCCGCGCATTCAAGGCTGCGGCCGGTGCACTGCGCACCGGTGTGCTGTTTGAGGGGAGGACGACATGGGTTTCGACCAGTATCACGAACCGCCTGAAGAACTGTCGCAGGAGGTGCGGACCTTTGCCCGCATGATCACCTCGCTGATCGAGGAGGCGGAAGCGATCAGCTGGTACGAACAGCGCATGTCGGTGGAGAAGGACCCGCAGGCGCGCGCCATCATGAAGAACGCGCAGGGCGAGGAGTTCAAGCATTTCGGCATGGATCTCGAATTCCTGCTGCGCCAGAAGAAGGACTGGCGCGCGGAACTGAAGGAAATCCTGTTCACCACGGGCGACATCGTCAAGGCCGGGGAGCGAGGCGAGAAGAAGGTGGACTAGGGTATGTCGATATTCAGGTGAGGCCGGCCTGCAAACGACGGCTTTCTGCGCTTCCGGTGCTCACGGACCCGAATGTCCGCTCCGCTCCGGTTCTCAAAAGCCATCATTTTCGGCTCGGCCTGACCTGAATCTCAACACACCCTGGCTCAGCGTTTGACAAATTCGCCAGGTCCTGCTGCTGCGATTAATCGCTGTCGCGCGCGACCAGTTCCAGCGGCCAGACCTCGCGGATGATCCGCGGACCCTCCGGGCCGGCGAAGGCGGGAAGCGACGCCAGCAGCATTTCCGCGAGCCGTTGTCCCATCGGCTCCAGCGCCGGGCGGAAGGCGGTCAGGGCTGGCGAGAAATAGCGGCAGAGCGGCGTGTCGACGATGACGGTCACTGCCATGTCGTGACCCGGCCTGATACCCATCTCTGCCAGCGCCTTGCAGCCGCCCAGCGCCATCGCGTCATTGTTGAAGATGATGGCGGTCGGCGGAGCCTTGGAGCGCATCACCTGCGGCGTCACCCCGTAGCCGCCGGCCTCGTTGATGAAGCCGGACGCGATCAGCTCGGGGTCGACCTCGATGCCGTGCCGCCGCAAGGCCTTGCGATAGCCGGCCAAAAACAGATAGCCGAAATTGAGGTCGAGCGACGGGCGGACGGCGGCGATGCGGCGGTGGCCGCGCGCCACGAGGCGGTCGACCGCGTCGGCGCCGGCCTTCTCGAAATCGAGGTCGAGGGAAGGGTAGGACTTGGTTCCGGAGCGGCTGCGGCCGAGCGTGGCGAAGGGAAAGCCGGCCTGGGTGAGATAGTCGATGCGTTCATCCTCGCGCCGCGTCCAGGCCAGCAGCACCGCATCGGCGCGGCGCGTCTCGACGACGCGGCGCAGGCGCTCCTGCTGGTAGTCGCCCGGCGCGCCCATGACCACGGTCAGGTCGAGCCCGCTTTCCGCAAGCCTGGCCTGCAGCCCGATCAGGAACGGAATGAAGAACGGCTCGCCATATTGCTGGTCGCCCGGATGCGGCTGCAGCATGAAGGCGATCGAATGGGTGGCGCCTTGCCGCAGACTGCGGCCGGACT
>NZ_RZRP01000189.1:0-8761 GCF_003997795.1 Mesorhizobium sp. M7A.F.Ca.US.005.03.2.1
AGCCCAGACTGGTTCACAGGCTCGACCGCGACACTTCGGGCGTGCTGGTCGTCGCCCGCACCCGACTGGCCGCCATGAAGCTCTCGGAAGCGTTTCGCGCCCGCGAGACCAAGAAGACCTATTGGGCGCTGGTCAAGGGCGTGCCGCCCAAACGCGAGGACAAGATCTCGACCTGGCTGATCAAGGAGCCGACGCCGGACGGTGACCGCGTGCGGGTCGCCGCGCATGGCGAAAAGGGCGCCGACCACGCTGTGTCCTACTACCGCATCATCGAGCAGGCGGCGCAGACGATGACCTGGCTTGAAATGGAGCCCTATACGGGCCGCACCCACCAGCTTCGCGTCCATGCCGCCTACATCGGCTGCCCGATCCTGGGCGATCCGAAATATTTCGAGGCCGACACCAACTGGGACTTTCCCGGGGGCATTCAAAACCGCCTGCATCTGCACGCCCGCCGCATCATCATTCCGCATCCCGACAAGGGCGTCATCGATGTCACGGCGCCAATGCCGCCGCATATGCGCCAGAGCTGGAACCTGATCGGCTTCGACGACGCCAGCGCGGAGGACTGATCGTGAGCGGCGCCACCGACGCGCTCGACCGGCGCGACACGGTCGACCTGGCCGCCGCCGCGATCATGGTCGGGCTGACCTTTTCCTGGGGGCTGAATTACGTCGCCGCCAAGATCTCCTATGCTGGCTATGATCCGGTTTTCCTGTCGATCGCGCGCTCGATCATCGGCGGCATGTGTGTCTTTGCCTGGTGCCGGTGGCGCGGCATCGCGCTTTTCACGCGCGACGGGACCTTGCTCGCCGGCATCTTGGTTGGCGCGCTTTTCGGCATCGAGTTCCTTTGCCTCTATGTCGGCCTGGAGCATACGACCGTTGCCCGCAACACGCTGCTGGTCAACACCATGCCGTTCTGGATGCTGCTCGGCGGCCATTTCCTGCTCGGCGAGCAGATCACGTTGAGAAAATTCCTTGGCCTGCTGCTGGCCTTTGCCGGCCTTGCCGCGGTGTTTTCCGACAAGCTTGGCGGCGGCGGAGACATGCTGTTCGGCGATCTGCTGAGCCTTGGCTCCGGATTCTTCTGGGCTTTGACCAACATCCTCATCAAGCGCTCGAAGCTGGTCGAGGCGAGCGCCGAGAAGCTTCTGCTTTACCAGCTCGCCGGGGCAGCGATCGTGGGCGTATTGGTGCTGCCTCTCGCCGGCCCGCCCGTTCGCGACCCGACCGTGCTGCCGACCTTGGCGCTGCTTTTCCAGGCGGTCTACATCGTCGCCTTCACCTATGTGCTGTGGTTCTGGCTGCTGCGGCGGTATTCGGCGTCAGGCTTGTCCAGTTTCACCTTCCTGTCGCCGGTTTTCGGCGTGCTGTGCGGAGCCATGTTCTTGAATGAGCCGCTGACCATGCGCATTTTCCTGGCACTTGGCCTGATTGCCGCCGGCCTGATCATCGTCAACCGGCCGGCGCGCAAGCTGACGCCGGTGTAAGAGAGACCTTCATGCGTGACATCCTCAACGACCTCGAAGCGGGCAAGTATCTCTCCGACCCGGATCCTGTGCGCCGCGCCCAGATCCAGATGAAGACGCCTCTGCCCAAGCGCTTCTACAACGCCGCCTCTGTGGCACCTGTCGACAATGGCTTTGCCGTGCATCTCGACGGCAAGCCGGTGCGGACGCCGGGCAAGGCGCTGCTGGTGCTGCCGACCGAGGCAGCAGCCGCGCTCGTCGCCGACGAGTTCGCCGCCCAAAGCGAGACCATCGATCCGGTGAAGATGCCGGTGATGCGCCTCGTCAACACGGCCATCGATGGCGTTGCCAGCGACCCGCAGGCGGTGCTGGAGGATATCCTGCGCTTTGCCTCATCCGATCTCACCTGCTATCGCGCCGACGCACCGCAAGGGCTGGTGGAGCGGCAGAATCAGCATTGGGATCCGGTGATCGACTGGGCGAGGACACTCGGAGCACGTTTCAATCTGGCCGAGGGCATCATCCATGTCGAGCAGCCGCGCGAGACCATCGCCGTGCTGGGCAGCCATCTTGCCCAGCGCGCCGAGCCGCTGCGGCTCGCCGCCATCCATGTGATGACGTCGCTGACCGGTTCGGCGCTGCTGGCGCTGGCTGTCGATTTCGGCGAGATCGACGCTGAGGCTGCCTGGGCCGCTGCTCATGTCGACGAGGACTGGCAGATCGAGCATTGGGGGCAGGATGCGGAGGCCGTTGCCCGCCGCGCGGCTCGCAAGCGCGACATGATGGCTGCCGCCGGCCTGCTGCAAGCGCTCAAGGGCTAGGGGTTTCCCAACTCGCCCGGTTTCATCCCGCAGCGCACCTAATACCAAAGTCATAATCCCAAAGACGCGCTGCCTTTGGCGGGCGCTTTCTGTCATTTTTCCCGAATGGCTGTCGTTGAGTCCGTGCTCGGAGGAGAACGCGGACAGTGTCGCGCAGCATTGAGAACGGGTCTCACGGGAGGATAACGCAATGGCAATAGCATCGACCGCCGGCGGAACAAGCCGCGGCATGACGCGGGAAGAGAAGAAAGTCATCTTCGCTTCCTCGCTCGGCACCGTTTTCGAATGGTATGATTTCTATCTTTATGGCTCGCTGGCGGTGTTCATCGGTTCGACCTTTTTCAGCCCAGCCATTCCGGAAGCGACCCGCAACATTTTCGCGCTGTTGGCTTTCGCCGCAGGCTTCCTTGTGCGCCCGTTCGGCGCACTGCTGTTCGGCCGCATCGGTGACCTTGTCGGCCGTAAATATACTTTTCTTGTCACCATGACGATCATGGGCCTATCGACCTTCCTGGTCGGCTTGCTGCCCGGCTATGCCACTTTGGGCATCGCCGCTCCCGTGATCCTGATCATCCTGCGCATGCTGCAGGGCCTGGCTCTGGGTGGCGAATATGGCGGCGCGGCCACTTACGTCGCCGAACATGCGCCGGACAACCGGCGCGGCTACTACACCTCGTGGATCCAGACCACCGCGACGCTCGGCCTGTTCCTGTCGCTGGTTGTGATCCTGATCGTACAGGCTTCATTGAGCAAGGAAAACTATGCTGCCTGGGGCTGGCGTATTCCGTTCATCGTGTCTTTTCTGCTGCTCGGCATCTCGATCTGGATTCGGCTTTCGCTTTCCGAATCCCCGACCTTCCAGCGCATGAAGGATGAGGGAAAGGGCTCCAAGGCGCCGCTGACGGAAGCCTTCGGCCAATGGAAGAACGCCAAGATTGCACTGCTGGCGCTGCTCGGCCTCACAGCCGGTCAGGCCGTGGTCTGGTACAATGGCCAGTTCTACGCGCTGTTCTTCTTGACCAACGTGCTCAAGGTCGACGCGCAGTCGGTCAACATCATGATCGCGGTCGCCCTGGCGGTCGGTTCGATCTTCTTCGTCGTCTTCGGCTGGCTCTCCGACAAGATCGGCCGCAAGCCGATCATCATGGCGGGCCTTGCGCTGGCGATTGTCTGCACCTTCCCGCTGTTCAAGGCACTGACATGGGCTGCCAATCCGGCACTCGCCACGGCGCAGCAGAACACCAGGGCGACGGTGACCGCGGCGCCGGGCGACTGCAAATTCCAGTTCAATCCGGTTGGCACGGCGAAGTTCACGACATCCTGCGATATCGCGACTTCGTTCCTGACCAAGAACTCGGTTCCCTATGACGTGGTGTCGACGGCTGCCGCCGGCACACCCGCATCTGTCAAAATCGGCAACGAGACGGTCGAGTCCTATGACGCCATCGCCGCCGGTGATCAGGCCAAGGCCAAGGAGGCGGCCTTCATCAAGGCCGTCAATATGTCGCTGCAGGACGGCGGCTATCCGCTGAAGCGCGCGGCAGCCACGGTTGCGGACCAGAAGCTCGATGCGTTTGTTGCCGCCAACCCGGAACTGAAGCTGGACGCCGCTGCCATCCGTGCCGGTGAAAAGGCGACGGTGCCGATCGACCAGGCGGTCAAGGACAAGCTGCTGACCACCGATGAGGCAGCGGGCGCACCCGAAGTCACCGTCTACAACATTCCAGGCGGCGGCGCGTTCGCCATGTTCGCCGATCCTGCAGCAGTGAACTGGCCAATGACGATCGGCATCCTGTTCATCCTGGTGCTGTTCGTGACCATGGTCTACGGGCCGATCGCGGCGATCCTGGTCGAAATGTTCCCGACCCGCATTCGCTACACCGGCATGTCGCTGCCCTATCACATCGGCAATGGCTGGTTCGGCGGCCTGCTGCCGGCAACCGTGTTCGCGCTCAGCGCCTACAAAGGCGACATCTACTATGGCCTTTGGTACCCGGTGGTGATCGCGGCTATAACGCTGGTCATCGGCATGATCTTCGTCAAGGATACGCTCGGCACCGACCTGCACGCCAAGGAGTAGGCAGCCCCAGCGTTCAAAAGAAAGCCCGGCGCGAACGATCGCGCCGGGCTTTTTCTTTTCAGGCCAATTCGTTGGCGAGGGCTGCTGCCCTTTGTGTCAGCTCTTGCGGCCCCGGGCCTCTTCCTCGATGGCTGCCTCATGGTACCAGCCGTCGCCGAAATCCGCGCGGGCACCACGCAGCGAGGCAAGCTCTGCCGCAAACTTAGCCTTTCCGCTCAAATTTGAGGCAGAGAGGCGTGCTGCCGCCGGGAACATCAAAATTTTGGCCGACGGTCGTGTGGAAATGACTTCCATTGCCGGGTTCCTTTCTTCCGCCGAACCTTTTCGATTCAACTTGGCCCGAAGATAAGGTCTGCAATCAAGTTAGGCAATATGCCTATGAAAAGATCAGCATTTGCACACTATTTGTGCAAATAAGGACCGTGATGGATCCGGGCGCATTGCTTAGGCGGCTCACCGACTTCCGGTGGATGCCGCGTCAATTTTGTCGCACCCTCCGGACCAAGAATGGCACACGAATTGCATTTTAAGTGTGCGGCAGGCCAGCTGCTGACGGCAGACGCATGTCGACGCCGTTCAGTGTTCGGTGATCAAGCAACGAGAGGCTAGAATGACGAAATACAAGCTCGAGTATATCTGGCTCGATGGATATACCCCGGTCCCCAACCTTCGCGGCAAGACGCAGATCAAGGAATTCGCCGAATTCCCTGAACTCGAGCAGCTGCCGCTGTGGGGCTTCGATGGTTCCTCGACCCAGCAGGCCGAAGGGCACAGCTCCGATTGCGTGCTGAAGCCGGTTGCGGTCTATCCGGATCCCGCCCGCACCAACGGCGTGCTGGTCATGTGCGAAGTCATGATGCCCGATGGTGTCACGCCGCATGCCTCAAACAAGCGCGCCACCATCCTCGATGACGAGGGCGCCTGGTTCGGCTTCGAGCAGGAATATTTCTTCTACAAGGACGGTCGCCCGCTCGGCTTCCCCGAGAGCGGCTATCCCGCACCCCAGGGCCCGTACTACACCGGCGTCGGCTATTCCAATGTCGGCTCCGTCGCGCGTCAGATCGTCGAGGAGCATCTCGACCTCTGCCTCGCCGCCGGCATCAACCACGAAGGCATCAACGCCGAAGTGGCCAAAGGCCAATGGGAATTCCAGATTTTCGGCAAGGGCTCCAAGAAGGCCGCCGACCAGATGTGGATGGCCCGCTACCTCCTGCAGCGCCTGACCGAGAAATACGGCATCGACATCGAATACCACTGCAAGCCGCTCGGAGACACAGACTGGAACGGCTCTGGCATGCACGCCAACTTCTCGACCGCCTATATGCGCGAAGTCGGCGGCAAAGCCTATTTCGAAGCGCTGATGGCGGCCTTCGACAAGAACCTGATGGATCACATCGCCGTCTACGGCCCGGACAACGACAAGCGTTTGACCGGCAAGCACGAGACCGCGCCGTGGAACCGGTTCAGCTATGGCATTGCCGACCGTGGCGCCTCGATCCGCGTGCCGCATTCCTTCATCAAGAGCGACTATAAGGGTTATCTGGAAGACCGCCGTCCGAACTCGCAGGGCGACCCCTACCAGATCGCCTCGCAAATCCTGAAGACGATCGCCTCGGTTCCGGCAAGCGCTCAGGTTTCAGCCGCCGCGTAAGTGTTTCGGACTGTATGACAAGAGGACCCCGGCGTTTCGCGCCGGGGTTCTTTTTTGGCCGTTACCCGGCGGACTGCATTCCCGGTAAAACATACCCAGAAAAAGTCAGGCAGTTCCGGCGGTCGCTAATCGCCCGTGAGTTCCGGCCGCAGCCGTGCGAGTCTGCGGCGATCACTCGCCAGAAAGCCCGGAAAACCGCCTTTTCCAGCCCTTGTCCGGGGCGATGGATCTTCCATAAGCATCTGTTCATACAACGGAATCGGTCATTCGCCACCCGGCTGGTGGCGTTGACAGATCACGCTACGGCATGCGTATTCGCGGGCCTTGGGGTTACGTCACGCAATGCTGTTCGGACGGGCGGGGTTTTCTTGAACGGCGGCATTGGCGTGGGCGCCGGACGAGCGGTCACTGTAGCCTGAGACAGTGCTCCGCTCGCTCCTGGCTCCGACGTTGGCGGCCGAACCGCCTCCCTTGATCATTTACTGAACACCGCCGAGTTGTGATTGAAGCGACGCGCTCAAAAGCCGGCCGCTCCGATGGACCGTAGGTCCAAGAATCCGGGCATCCTATGATCGTCGAAGACGAAAGGCGGATACGGCTGTCCATGCGCGGCTGCCGTGCAGGCGAGGCATGCCGGTCGGCTGGCAATCCTATTGGAGCGCAGCAAAAAGCCCTTGAAAGAGGGACGTCTTTCAAGGGCTTGAGCATTATAGCTAATCTTGGACCGAGATTGAATCTCAGACGGAGTAGTACATGTCGTACTCGACCGGATGCGGGGTCATTTCGAAGCGCATCACTTCGGCCATCTTCAGCTCGATGTAGCTGTCGATCTGGTCGTCATCGAAGACGCCGCCGGCTTTCAGGAAGCCGCGGTCCTTGTCGAGGCTCTGCAGGGCTTCACGCAGCGAGCCGCAGACGGTCGGGATCTTCTTCAGCTCCTTCGGCGGCAGGTCGTAGAGATCCTTGTCCATCGGCTGGCCGGGATGGATCTTGTTCTTGATGCCGTCGAGGCCGGCCATCAGCAGCGCTGAGAAGGCGAGGTAGGGGTTCGCGCCCGGATCGGGGAAGCGGACCTCGACGCGCTTGGCCTTCGGCGACGAGCCGAACGGGATACGGCAGGACGCCGAGCGGTTGCGCGCCGAATAGGCGAGCAGAACCGGCGCTTCGTAACCCGGCACCAGGCGCTTGTAGGAATTGGTCAGCGGGTTGGTGAAGGCGTTGATCGCCTTGGCATGCTTGATGACGCCGCCGATGAAGAACAGGCAGCTTTCCGACAGACCGGCGTATTCATTGCCGGCGAAGGTCGGCTTGCCGTTCTTCCAGATCGACATGTGGACGTGCATGCCCGAGCCGTTGTCGCCGAAGATCGGCTTCGGCATGAAGGTTGCCGTCTTGCCGTAGGCGTTGGCGACCTGGTGGACGACATACTTGTAGATCAGCATCTTGTCGGCGTTGCGCACCAGCGCGTCGAACTTGATGCCGAGTTCGTGCTGAGCCGCCGCCACCTCATGGTGATGCTTTTCGACGCGCACGCCCATCTCGGCGAGCACGGTCAGCATTTCCGAGCGCATGTCCTGTGCGCTGTCGATCGGCGGCACCGGGAAGTAGCCGCCCTTGATGCGCGGACGGTGGCCGAGATTGCCGGTCTCATAGTCGGTGTCGTCGTTCGACGGCAGCTCCGTGGAGTCGAGCTTGAATCCGGTGTTGTAGGGATCGGCCTTGTACTTCACGTCGTCGAACACGAAGAACTCGGCTTCCGGGCCGACAAAGATGGTGTCGCCGATGCCTTCGGCCTTCATGTAGGCCTCGGCCTTCTTGGCCGTACCGCGCGGATCGCGGTTGTAGGATTCACCCGAAACCGGATCGAGGATGTCGCACAGGATGACCATGGTCGACTGCGCGAAAAACGGGTCCATGTGGACCGTTTCCGGATCGGGCATCAGCACCATGTCGGACTCGTTGATGGCCTTCCAGCCGGCAATCGACGAGCCGTCGAACATCACGCCATCGGCGAACATGTCTTCCTCGACCTCGATGACATCCATCGTCACGTGCTGCAGCTTGCCCTTCGGGTCCGTGAAGCGCAGGTCGACGAATTTCACGTCGTTGTCCTTGATCTGCTTCATGATGTCTTTGGCTGTCGTCATGTCATGTATCCCTGTGTGATGACTTTTTTTGATGATGACGTTTTTCGGGAGGATGGCGCGGTCGGTCAGACCGCGTCCATGCCCGTTTCGCCGGTGCGTATACGCACGACTTCCTCGATATTGGAAACGAAGATCTTGCCGTCGCCGATACGGCCGGTCTGGGCCGCCTTGCGGATGGCCTCGATCGCACCTTCGACCGCGTCGTCGCCAAGCACGACCTCGATCTTCACCTTGGGCAGGAAGTCGACGACATATTCGGCGCCGCGGTAGAGTTCGGTGTGGCCCTTCTGACGACCGAAGCCTTTTGCTTCGGTGACGGTGATGCCTTGCAGTCCGGCCTCCTGAAGCGCTTCCTTCACTTCGTCGAGCTTGAATGGCTTGATGATCGCTTCGATCTTTTTCATGTAAAAAGTGGCCTCCACTGCCAAAAAAACGGGTTGTGACCCCCCGCTTGCGCCTCCATCAAGCACGAACTGTGCCAATTCAGCGGATTCTAAGCGGTCTCATAAGATTTCAAAGCCGCGCCGCACCGGGATGCAAATTCGCGTCATTCGCTGCACCGGAAGCGGCATAGACTGCCAGAGCCTACAC
>NZ_RZRP01000018.1:0-21684 GCF_003997795.1 Mesorhizobium sp. M7A.F.Ca.US.005.03.2.1
TGCACGTACCGATCGGGATCCACTGTCCGCTGCGCCGCCACCAGCGCCTGGGCGATGGTCTGGCCGCCGAACACGCGCTGCCAGTCGAGCAGCGGGCTGCGACCACGATACAGATTGTGTTCCAGCTTCTCGAGGTCGAGAATGCCGAGAAGCTCGTCCATGGCTGCCGTCATATTTCGCGCCCTCGCCGCAGAAGTGTTATGGCGGTTTCCGACAGGACGGACAGGCAGTCAAGGGCGCAAGACCCGGCCGGCGCAGGAGCGAAGATGATGGAACGCAAGGCGGACACGAAAAACAGATCCGGGCTCGATGTCCTGGTCGCCGGCGCCGGCTATGTCGGCCTGGCCGCCGCCGTATCGCTGAAACAGGCGCGACCGGGCCTCGCCATCGCTCTCGTCGATGCGGCACCTGCTGGCGCCTGGCAAAGGGATGGCCGCGCCTCGGCCATTGCCGCTGCCGCCTGCCGCATGCTCGACCAGCTCGGCGTGTGGGCCGAGATCGCACCCCAGGCGCAGGCGATCACTGAGATGATCATCACCGATTCGCGCACCGCCGATCCGGTGCGTCCGGTCTTCCTGACCTTCGGCGGCGAAGTGGCGCCGGGCGAGCCCTTTGCGCATATGGTCGCCAACAAGGTGCTGAACGGCGCCTTGCGGGCCAGCGCCGAAAGGCTCGGCATCGATATCATCGAAGGCGTCGCGGTGCAGGGCTTCGAGACCAACGGCAGTGGCATCACCGTGCATCTCGCCGACGGCGCGGCGCTGAAGGCGCGGCTGCTGGTCGCCGCCGACGGCGTCAACTCGAAGCTGCGCGACATGGCCGGCATCAAGACGGTGAAGTGGGAATATGGCCAGTCCGGCATCGTCTGCACGGTAGCGCACGAACGCCCGCACAATGGTCGCGCCGAAGAGCATTTCCTGCCGGCCGGGCCTTTCGCCACATTGCCGCTCAAACCCGGCGAGGACGGCACCAACCGCTCGTCGATCGTCTGGGTCGAGCGTACGCCCGATGCCGAGAAGCTGGTGGCCGGTGACGATCTCCTGTTCGAACACGAACTCGAGCAGCGTTTTGGCCTGAAGCTTGGCGAGATCCGCGTTACTGATGCGCCGCGCGCCTGGCCGCTCGGCTTGACCATTGCGCGTGCCTTCGTCGCGCCCCGCATCGCGCTCGCCGGCGATGCCGCCCACGGCATCCACCCGATCGCCGGCCAGGGCCTCAATCTCGGCTTCAAGGATGTCGCAGCCCTTGCCGAGGTGATCGTCGAGGCCGACCGGCTCGGCCAGGACATCGGCGCGCTCGACGTCCTCGAACGCTACCAGCAGTGGCGCCGCTTCGACACGGTGCAGATGGGCATCACCACGGACGCGCTGAACCGGCTGTTTTCCAACGATATCGGCCCGCTGCGAACCGTCCGCGACATCGGCCTCGGCCTTGTCGAACGCATGCCGCGCCTGAAGGATTTTTTTATCCGGCAGGCGTCGGGGTTGTCCGCCAGCACGCCGCGATTGTTGAAGGGCGAGGCGATCTGAGCGCTATCGCTCAGTTGACCTCAAAACCCAGCTTCTGCCGCAGCCGCAATATCCTCTGGTCGGATATTTCGAGACGTTTCTCGCCGCCCTGGGCGGCGCGGTTGACCATCTGCAGCAGATCGTTCCGCTCGGCGACATCGAGGCGTTCGCGCAGGAACGGCGCCAGCTTGTCGATGACGACGGTGGTGTCGTCGACCTGCGCCGCCGCCCATTTGGCGTAGATCACCGCCTCGTCGGTCTTCTTCTTGTCGGCGATCTCGGAAATCACCGCGCGGATGACAGCCTCGCGCTGCGGCAGGATGGGCCCATCCTCGGAGACGATTGATGTGATCAGCGTAGCCGCCGCTACGACCGGATCATCGATCGCCGTCAGAGGCGACAGAGCCGCCTGCTTGCGCAGCTTCTTGCGACGGATGTTGCCCTGCACGCGCCCGACAACGTCCGCAACCTCGCGAGCCGCGTCGTTCATCGCCTTCATCCGGTACCACCAGAACGCCGCCGCGCCCATCACGCCAAGGATAGCAATCAGGAAAGGCATGTCGAAATCCCCAAGAACCCCGGCGACGATAGGAGAACTCTCGCCTTGCTTCAACACGCAAAAGTTGCGCACCAAATGAACCGGGACGATCGTTCAATCGAACGCCTTGGTTTCCGCGTGGCTGTAGCACATGGCGGGGGCTATGACCCCGGCACATTGTAGATCGCCCGCACCTCGATGGTGCCGATTTCGGCCAGCGGGATCTCGCCGGCGATCTCCAGCGCCTGGTCGAGATTGTCGGCCTCGATCATGACGAAGCCAAGCAACTGCTCCTTGGTTTCGGCGAACGGGCCGTCGGTGATCAGCCGCTTGCCCTGGCGTCGCCGCACCGTCTTCGACGTCTTCACCGATTGCAGCGCCTGCGCGACGATCAGCACCCCACGCTGATCCAATGACCGGTCATGAGCCATCGAATCGGCATCGAGCTTGGCCAGACGCTCCGGCGTCATGGCATGGAGGTCGTTTTCCTCGCCATAGACCAGACAGACATATTTCATTTCCAGCTCCCTTGCTGTGACGAACCATAGGCGATCACGGTATCGGTTGAGTTCTTGCCGGCAGCGACATGGTCGAGAAGGCTGACCGCAATGCCGATGATTGCAACTGCCGCAAGCAGCCGGCCGAAGCCGGAGGGCGGCACATGCAGCGGGTCGCTTTTCCCTGGATCGGCCGTTCGGCAGGTGCTTGTCCAATGGGCAGAAAACAGATTGTTCATGCGAACCTCCATCCGCCACGAGAATCCGTGGCCGCCCGCAGGACGGTCGGGGCCGATGCAAGTCGACATTCTTGCACGTACATTTTTTCAAAAAAATTCGGTGCGGCTCGCCGGTGCTGCGTGCGCGCGCAAACAGCGCGGTGGCCTTCCCTCGCGCCCGCGCTATAGTTGGGAGGAACGCCGCCTGGCCGGCGCCACCGCTGTAATAAGGAGGAATTCATGGACCGCACCGCAAACGCCGTCTGGAAAGGCAATCTGAAAGAGGGCACGGGCACGCTCGACACCCAGAGCGGAACCCTGAAGGGCACGCCCTATTCGTTCAAAGCGCGCTTCGAGGACGAGAGCGGCAAATCCGGCACCAACCCTGAAGAGCTGATCGCGGCGGCGCACGCCGGCTGCTTTGCCATGCAGTTTTCGCATTTCCTGGCCGAGAACGGCACGCCGGCCACCGAACTCGACGCCAAGGCCGTGGTGACGCTGGTTCCCGGCACCGGGATCACCGGAAGCGCCCTCACAGTGGTCGGCAAGGTCCCGGGCATCGACGCGGCGAAGTTCAAGGAATTGGCCGAAAAGGCCAAGGCCGGCTGCCCGGTCTCGAAGGCGCTCGGCGCCATAAACGTATCGCTCGACGCCAAGCTCGGCTGAAGGCCCGAACGGCAAATTCATCCAGAAACCGCCGGCCCTTGGGCCGGCGTTTTCGTTTGCGGTCAGCCCTTCAACGCGGCCGCCCGCACATCCGATGGCGTCGCGCCGTAGCGCCGCCGGAACGCCCGGTTGAAATAGGAGAGGTCGTTGAAGCCTGCCTCGAAGGCGATCGCCGTGATGCTGCGTCCGGCATGACGAGGATTGCTGAGCATCCGATGCGCGCGCAACAGGCGCTGGCACAGCATGAAATCCGACAGCGACGTGCCTTCGCTCTCGAACAGTTTTCTGATGTAGCGGGCCGAAAGGCGGTGACGGCGGGCGATGTCTTCGGCCGACAGGTCGCCGCCATGGGCTGTTATTTCGGCCTTGATGGCACGCAGCCGCGCCACGCGCACGCCTCGGCCCCGGGCGATTTCTGCCGCGTCTCGGGTGGCACCCATGGCCAGAGCGACGAGATCGAAAATATGCGTCGTCGCCAGATGCCAGGCCTCCGGGGTCAGCACGTCGCCGGCATCCTGGATCGACCTGACATAGTCGAGCAGCAGCCGCATCGCCCCGCCGGAGGTTGGCAGCGGCTGCATCAGCGCCGGGGCCGGGTCGCCGATCAGCGGTGACAGTGCCTTGAGCGAGAAGCTCATATTGACGAAGCGAAGACCGCCTGGCTGGATGACATTGAGGCCGACCTCCTCGCCGCTCATCATCAGCGCCTGGCCGTTGCCGACCGGCTCCTCACGGCCGCGATGCTTCATCACGCTTGCGCCATCGAGGGCGACCAGGAGGACGAGATCGTCGCTGTCGATCAGCGACGTCGAATGATGGACGCGGAATTCCGAACACGTGCCCGTGGCGATGCCGAGGCCAGGCAACGCGCGCACCTGCATATCGACATGCGTCGGGCCGAGTGGATCGAGATCGACCTTGAGCACCGTGCGGCCATAGACCTCGCGCATGACCTCGACGCGATCCCGCTCCGGAAGCGCGTCCGTCATCAGTCGGAACGAGGCGGTTGGCCCCATCGTCGCCGTCACCGGCATCCCCCATGCCTCAGGTCAATTAGAAGCGGCGTGATATGCGCCGCGCCTCCGAAAACGTCAATACAGGGCCGTTTGGGCCGTTTTTAGGGCCGCTGCGTCCAAGCTGCCCGCTTTTGCCGGACCTAGTTTGCAGCGCGTTTCCGATCAGGAAGCGCATCGCAAACAGCCACAAGGGGGTTCGATGTATCATTTGCAATTGTTCAGGACACTGTCGGGGCTCGCCTCGGCAGGCTTCAATCCACGCGTCTATCTGTTGTCCATCGCTCTCGGCGGAACCGTCGCCGACCATCGCGATCCGAAGCGGCCGTGTGGGGAGCGACGGCCATGAGCGTCCGGCATACAGTCCTGGCGGCACCGGTCCTGTGCCTCGGCCTATCGGGCTGCGTCGGCATCAACCCGGTTTCTGCGGTCGTCGGCATGGCCGGCATGGCGGCGGCCAACTCCGCCGGCATGGCGCAATCGAGCGTCATCAGCCCGCAGGAGCAGGCGAAGTACGCCTTGATGTCCTGTGCGGATCTGCGGCAATTGATGGCAGGTTACGAAGAGGCGAAGAATCATGGGCCGTCGGTCAAGAAATACGGCGGCATGGCGCCGGCCGGCAAGACGGCGATCGTCAACAATGTCATCGGCACGCGGCTTGTCTATCTCCGGCAGCTTGTTGCGAGCAAAGGATGTTGAGGGCCTCGTCACACCACGCCTGCCGGGCGGCACTTGTCGGGCTTGCCGGCTGGCTGGCCTTCAGCGCCGGCGGCGCTTACGGCCAGGGCAAGGGACCGACGACACGCTCGCGCCTCGGTGCGATGCCGGCAGCGCTCGTCGGCAAGTGGGGTTTTGCAGTTGCCAGCGGCAATTATTGCGACACATTCAGCAACTGCGATCCAGGCAGCGGCGGCAGCGTCACCTTTACCTTCGGGGCTGACGGGCGCACCTATTACGCGCTGTTCCAATCGTCTCTGGTCGACGGCTGCGGTCAGGTCCGGTCGCTGACCCTGAAGACCGGTAAGGCCTCCGTGCGCGGCTCGACCCTGGTTTTCACGCCGACGGCAGGAACCTACAAATCCGTCAATGGTTGCCGGCCCGACCTCACGGGCCTCTGGAAATTCAAGCCCGGTGACCTGAAGCCGGTCTCCTTGCGCTGGCAACTGGACGGCAACCAGCTGCGGCTGATCGACCCCGACGGCGAAGCGAGCGGCGTTTACTCGAGGAGGTGAACCTAGCGCTCGCCGGTCAGCGCGTCGATGCGGGCGCGTAACATTGCAATCTCCTCCTCAAGGGCGCTGACGCGCTCCTCGAGGCCGGAGGCAGATGAACCAGCCGACGCAGCCTGCATGGCGATGGGGGCGATCTGCGGAGTCCCGCTCAGCAGATGGACGTAACGCTCCTCGCGCTGGCCCGGTCCGCGTGGGATTTCCTGGATGAGTGGCGGTCGGCGGCCGATCAGCATGTCGAGCTCGGCGCGCAGATCTTCGATCGACGAAAACCGTGCCATGCGCTCGGTGCGCGCCGACAATTCATGGGCCGTCTGCGGCCCGCGCAGCAACAGCAAGCCGATCAAGGCGGTCTGCGGTGTGGTCAGCGAGAAGCGCTGCGCCATCTGGTGCTCGTAGCGCTCGACACGCGAACCGAACATCTGCCGCACCAGCCCCTTTTGTTCGAGCAGCTTCAGCCCCCGGTGCACCTCGCTCTGCTCCAGCGCCATCACCGGCTCGCGCGCCGTCTTCTGGTTGGCGGCGGCCAGTGCCGCGTTGAGCGTCAGCGGATAGACATCCGGCGTCAGCTCCTTCTTCTCGATCAGGCAGCCGAGAATGCGAGCTTCCACAGGGGAAAGGATGGGAAGGTCATCGCTCATTGGATTACTCTCGCCGGCAACCAACCAACCGCCTAAACCCTTCTCTCCACCATCATCTTCTTGATCTCCGCGATCGCCTTGGCCGGGTTGAGGCCTTTGGGGCAGGTCTGCGCGCAGTTCATGATGGTGTGGCAGCGATAGAGCCGGAACGGGTCTTCGAGATTGTCGAGCCGCTCGCCGGTGGCCTCGTCGCGGCTATCGATCAGCCAGCGATAGGCCTGCAGAAGCGTTGCCGGGCCGAGATAGCGGTCGCCGTTCCACCAATAGCTCGGGCACGAGGTCGAGCAGCAGGCGCACAATATGCATTCATAGAGCCCGTCGAGCTTCTCGCGGCCCTCATGGCTCTGCAGCCACTCCTTGGCCGGCTCCGGCGACACCGTCTTCAGCCAGGGCTGGATCGACGCGTGCTGGGCGTAGAAATTGGTGAGGTCGGGCACCAGGTCCTTGACCACCTGCATATGCGGCAGCGGGTAGACTTTTACCGCGCCCGAAATGTCGTCGCAGCCCTTGGTGCAGGCGAGCGTGTTGGAACCGTCGATGTTCATGGCGCAGGAGCCGCAAATGCCTTCGCGGCAGGAACGCCGCAAGGTCAGCGTCGGGTCGATCTTGTTCTTGATCCACAGCAGCGCGTCGAGCACCATCGGCCCGCAATCGTCCATGTCGACGAAATAGGTGTCGATGCGCGGGTTCTCGTCGTCGTCCGGCGACCAGCGATAGATGCGGTATTCCCGCAGATTGGTGGCGCCCTCCGGCTTCGGCCAGGTCTTGCCCGGCTTGATCTGCGAATTCTTGGGGAGCGTGAGTTCAACCATGTTCGATCCTCAATACACTCTGGCCTTGGGCGCGATCTTGGCGAGGCTGATGCCGCCGTCCTTTTCAGCCAGCTGCGGCTCGGTGTGCACCGGCCGGTAGGAGAGTGCCACCTTGCCGTCTTCGCTCAGCCTGGCCAGCGTATGCTTGCGCCAGACCGCGTCGTCGCGCGCCGAAAAGTCCTCACGTGCGTGCGCGCCACGGCTCTCCTTGCGCGCCTCGGCGCTGTAGACCGTGGTGATAGCATTGGCCATCAGGTTTTCCAGCTCCAGCGTTTCGACCAGATCGGAGTTCCAGATCATCGAGCGGTCGGACACTTTGATGTCCTTCAACTCGCCCCAGATCTGCGAAATGCGCTTACAGCCATTTTCGAGCGACTCCTGCGTGCGGAATACGGCCGCGTCTTCCTGCATCGCCTTCTGCATCTTTTCACGCAGCACCGCCGTCGGCGTCGAGCCGTTGGCGTAACGCAGCCGGTCGAAGCGGTCCATGATCTTTTCGACCGAGGCTTCGTTGGGCGAAGGGATCGCCGACTTGCGGTCGATGACCTGGCCGGCGCGGATCGCCGCCGCGCGGCCGAACACCACAAGATCGATCAGCGAATTCGAACCGAGCCTGTTGGCGCCGTGCACGGAGGCGCAGCCGGCTTCGCCGACAGCCATCAATCCGGGCGACACCTGGTCTGGATTGAGCGCCGTCGGATTGAGCACCTCGCCCCAGTAATTGGTCGGCACGCCGCCCATATTGTAGTGGACCGTGGGCAGCACCGGGATCGGCTCCTTGGTCAGGTCGACACCGGCAAAGATCTTGGCCGATTCCGAAATGCCCGGCAGCCGCTCATGCAGGACGGCGGGATCGAGATGGTCGAGATGCAGGAAGATGTGGTCCTTGTTCTTGCCGACGCCGCGGCCTTCGCGGATCTCCAGCGTCATGCAGCGCGAGACGACGTCGCGCGAGGCAAGGTCCTTGGCTGACGGCGCGTAGCGCTCCATGAAGCGCTCGCCCTCGGAATTGACGAGATAGCCGCCCTCGCCGCGCGCACCCTCGGTGATCAGGCAGCCGGCGCCATAGATGCCGGTCGGGTGGAATTGCACGAACTCCATGTCCTGCAGCGGAAAGCCGGCACGCGCGGCCATGCCGCCGCCGTCGCCGGTGCAGGTGTGCGCCGAGGTGGCCGAGAAATAGGCGCGGCCATAGCCGCCGGTCGCCAGCACCACCATCTTGGCCGAGAAGCGGTGGATGGTGCCGTCATCCAGGTTCCAGGCGACGACACCGGTGCAGGTGCCGTCCGGCTCCATGATCAGGTCGAGCGCGAAATACTCGATGAAGAACTGCGCATTGTTCTTCAGCGACTGGCCGTAAAGCGTGTGCAGGATGGCATGCCCGGTGCGGTCGGCGGCGGCACAGGTGCGCTGCACCGGGGGACCTTCGCCATAGTTCATCATGTGGCCGCCGAACGGCCGCTGGTAGATCTTGCCCTCTTCGGTGCGCGAAAACGGCACGCCGTAATGTTCGAGCTCGTAGACCGCGGCCGGCGCCTCGCGCACCAGATATTCCATGGCGTCGACATCGCCCAGCCAGTCCGAGCCCTTGACGGTGTCGTACATGTGCCATTGCCAGGAATCGGGACCCATGTTGGACAGCGAGGCGGCAATGCCGCCTTGCGCCGCCACCGTGTGCGAGCGGGTCGGGAACACCTTGCTGATGCAGGCGGTGCGCAGCCCCTGTTCGGCCATGCCGAGCGTGGCGCGCAGGCCGGCGCCGCCGGCGCCAACGACCACCACGTCGAACTTGTGGTCGACAAAGGTATAGCCTGCCGTGTTGGCTTGTTTCGCGTCCTTGGCCAACTCAGCCTCCGAATGCCAGCTTGAGCAGGGCGAAGATCGAGGCGACGCCGACCGCTATGGTGAAAAATGTATTGAGCGCGATCAGCGCCAGCTTCATGCCTTCGCCATGCACGTAATCCTCGATGATCACCTGCATGCCGATCCGCATATGGGTGAGACCGGAGATGAGCACCAGGGCCATCACCAGCGCCACGAACGGGTTGGCAAGGGCTGCCCGCACATGCTCGTGGTCGGCGCCGTTGAGCGCGATCAGGAAACCGACGAAGAACAGGATCAGCGGGATGTTGGCGATCGCGGTCAGGCGCTGGCGCCAGAAATGCCCGGTGCCCTCGCGGGCGGAGCCGAGGCCGCGGACCCTCGCCAGCGGCGTGCGCATGTCGGTGTTTTTGCCGCTCATGATCAAGCTCCCCGCGCCATGGTGCCGGCGATCCATATCAGCAGCGTGAGCAGGATCGAGCCGGCCAGCGTCGCCCAGGCGATCTTCGAGGCGGTATGCTTTTCCAGGCCCGCGCCCGTGTCCCAGATGAGGTGCCGTACGCCGCCCAGCATATGATGCATCAGCGCCCAGGTGTAGCCGAACAGGATGATCCGGCCGAGCCAGGTGCCGAAGGCCCAATTGGCCCAATCGAAGGTCGCCTGCGAGCTTGCCGCCGCCATCAGCCACAGGGCGACCAGCAGCGTGCCGAAATACAGCGCGCCGCCGGTGATGCGGTGAATGATCGACATCGTCATGGTGATCGGCGGCCGGTACACGGTGAGGTGCGGCGAAATCGGCCGTTCACGTCTGGCAAATTCGCGGGTGGCTGGTGATTTGCTCATGGCTCCCCCAGTTCGGCGTCTCTCTGGAGCCTCAGGTGGAAATGCGGCATTGCCGCTTCCGGTTGCGACTTCGGACAGCCGGTTTCTAATGCTCTTTTTGCACCGCGTCAAAGCCAGAAAACCGTTTCGAAAACGTAATTTAGTCTGACTAAAAGGCGGGCTTTGGCTTCAATCGATTAGGCCGGGAAGGCCTGAAGCCGGCTCGATATCGCTGCAGTGCAACATATCTGGCCCCAGGGCCCAGCGGTGGTGAGACTGGCGTCAGCGTTTGCAGGTCTGCGGCGTCGATCCCTTCTTCATCACCAGCGCCTCGCGCCCGTCGATCACGATTGCGTCATGCGTGGCCGCCTGGTAGCGGCTGCTCTGGTTGGCAGGCGACGCCGCAAACTCCTCGGTCGCGCCGTCGGACCCGACCACACGCAACGACGTGCCTAGATTTTGGATGGAAATCATACCGTTGTTGCCGCATCTGTAGGTGGCCGTGCCTATGCCTGGTCGCGGCGCGGTAAGGTCGGTGATGATCTTGGTTGCAGCTGCCGGAGGCACCGCGGCTGCGACGGACTGCTGGGCCGGCGCAGGTGAGACGACGACGGTATTGGCTGTCTTCGGCGCGCTGTCTTGCGGCACACAGGCAGCGACGACACCGAGCAACGGGAAAACGGACGCCCAAATCGGCCGGCGTAGCGCCATATGCTGTCCTCCCGCGCGGCAAGCGGCCACGATGCTTTGTCCAGATCAATATCGTCCCGACGCCAAGGCGGACGCCGCTGCGATGGTGCGGCCAAGCATGGCCGAATGATGGCCACCGGGTTTTCCATCCAGTCGGATATTAACGGATATTAACCATGTTTACCGAGACATCGCCGCCAAACGCGCCGGCCTCTTAACAAAGGTTAAGAAACCGTTAATTTCTGATTCGAGGAGGCTTTCCCTCAAGACACGGAGGACGCCATGCGTTCGAATTCGGGCAAATCGCGCCTTGCGGCGCTCGTCGTAGCAGCCTCGGTCGCCGGCCTTGCAGCGCCAGCGCTTGCCGGCGCACGGCATCAGGATCGCGTCTACGCCGATTCCTTCGGCAACCTCGTCGTCGACAGCGCCGCCGGCTACAAGCGCATCATCGTCGGCCAAGGCAGGCTGGCCAAGCAGCTCTCCGACTACACCAGCGCCGGCCAGCCCAAGGTGATCTACGAGAACGAAGCCGACGAAATCGGCGGTTATAGCGATTGCTACCGGCCGCCGGTGCTGGTGAAGGGCCGCTCCTATATGTACGGCCTCTCCGACGGCGAGATGCCCGAACTCAGCCCCTGCCGCTAGCTTCCGTTCCGGCTGACGACCAGTTGCCGGCAGGCCCGACGGAGACGCGCACGCAATCGCGCCCGGCATTCTTCGCCTGATAGAGCGCCTGGTCGGCCCGCCGCATCAGATCGGCAAAGTCTTCGCTCGCATGGAGTTCGGCGACGCCGAAGCTCGCGGTGCAGCGGTTGTCAGCCGGCAGTCCGTCTATGGGCAGCGCGCCGAAGGCGCTGCGCGTTCCCTCGGCGAACAGCCGCGCCGCGGCAAGGTTGGTTCCCGGCAGGATGATGGCGAACTCCTCGCCGCCAATGCGGCCGGCAACGTGATGCGCGGCGGCGGCTTCACGCAGGAAGCCTGCAAAAGTCTCGATCACCCGGTCGCCGGACGCATGGCCGAAGCTGTCGTTGACGCTCTTGAAATGATCGAGATCGGCTATGACCAGCGCGACCGGCACGCCTTGCCGCAGGGCGCCAAGCACCGCCAGTTCGGCATGGCGGGTGAAGCCGCCGCGATTGAGCAGGCGCGAAAGCGTGTCCGTCTCCGACTTCGACGTCACTTCGGCAAGCACGTCGCGAACCAGGATGGCCAGCATCAGCAGCGCCAGCGCCAGCGCAAAGACAGTGCCGAGCGATTGCGACACCAGCGCGTAGTTGCTTTGCAGATAGGCTTGCGGATTGGCGCCCCAGCCGCCGAGCGCATGGGCGATGAATGGCTTGGAGGCAAACTGCAGGCCGCTCGCCGCCAGCACGGCCATCAATATGCGATCGAGACGGGCAAGCTTTTGCCTCGATGACCAGACGATGGCCAGCCCGATGAACTGCATGACCGCATAGGGAAGCTGGTAGGCCATGATGCGGATCAGCGACTGGCGGGGCAGGTCCTGTACGAAATACACAGCTATGGGGGTGGCCAACAGGAAAAACAGCATCCCCTTCCAGGGCGGCGCCACGCCGTATTTGCGGGCAAGCCCGCCATTGAACGCAATGGTTGCGGCAAGGAAGACCGCGAAGGCGGCAACGACCGGGAGCCGCGCGTCGGCAAAAGCGGGAATGGAGAATTCGATGGCCGAATAGGCCATGCCCAGCAGATAGCCAAATGCCAGCCAGCGCGCCGGCGCCCGGCCGACATCGTGGAAGGCGACCGCCATGAAGCAGGCCGCCAGCAGGCCGGCAACCGACAGATTGATCAACAGGATGAAGTTGGCGCCGCTCATGTTCTCCCGCACCCGCGCCGACAGCTAATCATCGACGGGCGAAGAAGACGTTAACGTCCTGGCCGGCCAGGATTCAGCCGGTCTTGAGCGGCTCCGGCAGGAACGCCGTTTCCGGCCGCTCATAGGACAGGCGTACACTGTCGCGGCCGTTCTTCTTGGCCTTGTAGAGCGCATCGTCGGCACGGCGCATCAGCGGCTCCAGCGCCTCGTCACCGCTGCGGGCCGCCACGCCGAAGCTTGCCGTCACCTTCGTTCCCTGGGGAAGCCCGTCGACATGGCCGGCCGAATAGACCGTGCGCACCGCTTCGGCGAACAGCCGTGCCGCGGCAAGATCGCTGAGTGGCAGCAGCACCGCGAATTCCTCGCCGCCGATACGCCCGGCAACACCGCGCGCGCCGGCCGCCGACCGAAGCTTGGCGGCGAAATCGGCAATCACGCGATCGCCCGCCCCATGCCCATGCACATCGTTGAGCGCCTTGAAATGATCGAGGTCGGCCAGCACCAACGCGACCGGGAACCGCGCCGAGGCGCAGTGCCGCAAGAGCAGCATGCCGCGCTCCTCGAAGCCACGCCGGTTGAGCAGGCCCGACAGGGGGTCGGTAAAGGTCTCGGCCTTCAACGCCTTCAACACGTCGAGTGCCGCGGCGGAAAACAGGCACAGCGCGATAAGCAGCGACAGCAGCGCGTGCGACAGCAGCGCCGTCGTCCAGTAGGACGAGCCATAGAACCCGTCATAGCTCGTGAAGGGCCCGTGCGCGATGACGACGATAAGGGTGCGCACGAAGAAGTTGACGCCCGACAGCAGCGACAGCACGAACAGGATTTTCTCGGTCGGGCCGTTGTTGCGCACCGGGCGCAGTTCGGCGGCAACCAGAAGGCTGATACCGCCGAAAGCGAAGTTCATCGCCAGGATGCGCCAGGTGAGATCCGGCGCGATGAACAGGAACCAGCAGAACGACGCCAGTCCCCCACAGGCCAGCGCGCCGATCCCCACATAGGGCACCTTGCGGCCATAGCGGTGGACGATGGCGCCGGCCAGGCAGCAGCCGGCGATGCTGAAGCAGATGTTCGACACCAGCTTGGTCAGCGGCATGCCGATCGGCAAGGTGAAATACTGAAGCAGGAAGCCCACCGCCGAGAGACTGTAGCTGAGCGCCAGCACGGCCAGATAGGGGCGGTGGCGCTGATAGGACCATAGCACGAGGAACGCCGCGCCGAGCGCCAGCGCGATCGTCGGGTTGAGCAGCGCTATGAGCAGACCCGTGTCCAAACGACTATGACTTCCCCTCGCTTACGTCGGGGAAGAGCTTAGAGGGCAAGCCCAAACAAGCGGTTAAGCCTCGCCGCAAGCAGGACCGCCATCTCAAAATAATGTCAGGGAACCGCCGTCTCCGGTCAGCGTTCCTTCGTTGACAATCTGGAGCGACCGATGGCCGACACAATCACACTGACCGACCACGATGCGATCCGCTCGTGGGCTGCCGGGCGCGCCGGCTTTCCCGCAATCGTCGACATCTCGCCCGAAGCGGGGACGCAGCCCATGTTGAGGCTGGTCTTCGGCCAGCACGCCTATCAGGATCAGGACCAGCCTGAACGGCCGCTCAATGCGGGAGGCTATGAACTCGTCGAATGGGACGAATGGTTCAAGCTCTTCGAGGAACAACAGCTTGCGCTTGTGGTCGCGGCCGAACAGCCCGGACGCCGCGAGGAGTTCCACGAACTCGTCCGCCGTGACGGGAAGCGTTGACCCGAGCCGGGTGCGGCTCGGGTTCCGTTCAAGTCCGGACTACTTCCACTCGCGGATGTCAACGAAGTGGCCGGCGATCGCCGCCGCGGCCGCCATCGCCGGCGACACCAGATGGGTGCGGCCCTTGAAGCCTTGCCGGCCCTCGAAATTGCGGTTCGAAGTCGAGGCGCAGCGTTCATGCGGCTTCAGCCGGTCGTCGTTCATGGCCAGGCACATCGAGCAGCCCGGCTCGCGCCAATCGAAACCGGCGGCGACAAAGATCTTGTCGAGGCCTTCGGCTTCCGCCTGTTCCTTGACCAGGCCGGAGCCCGGCACGATCATCGCATCGACATGCGGGCTGACCGTCTTGCCTTCGACCACCTTGGCGACGGCGCGCAGATCCTCGATGCGGCCATTGGTGCAGGAACCGATGAAGACGCGGTCGAGCGTGATGTCGGTGATCCTGGTGCCCGGCGTCAGACCCATATAGTCGAGCGCACGCTGCTTGGAGGTGCGCTTGTTCTCATCGGTGATGTCGTCCGGGTTCGGCACGATGCCTTGCACCGACACGACATCCTCGGGCGAGGAGCCCCAGGAGACGATCGGCGGCAGCTTGGCCGCGTCGAGCACGATCACCTTGTCGAAATGCGCGCCCTCGTCGGACTGTAGCGTCTTCCAGTATTCGAGTGCCGCATCCCAGGCCGCGCCCTTCGGCGCGCGCGGCTTGTCCTTGACATAGGCGAAGGTCGTCTCGTCCGCGGCGATCAGGCCGGCGCGCGCGCCGCCTTCGATCGACATGTTGCAGATCGTCATGCGGCCCTCCATCGACAGCGCACGGATCGCCTCGCCGGCATATTCGATGACATAGCCGGTGCCACCGGCAGTGCCGATCTCGCCGATGATGGCCAGGATGATGTCCTTGGCGGTGACACCTTCCGGCAATTGGCCGTCGACACGCACCAGCATGTTCTTGGCCTTGCGCTGGATCAGCGTCTGCGTCGCCAGAACATGCTCGACCTCGGATGTGCCGATGCCATGCGCCAGCGCGCCGAAAGCGCCGTGCGTCGAGGTGTGGCTGTCGCCGCAGACGATGGTCATGCCGGGCAGTGTAAAGCCCTGCTCCGGACCGATGATGTGGACGATGCCCTGGCGGATATCCTTCTCGGAATAATATTCGACGCCGAAATCCCTGGCGTTCTTGGCCAGCGCCTCGACCTGGATGCGGCTTTCCTCGTTCTTGATGCCGAACTTGCGCTCGGGCGAAGTCGAGACATTGTGATCGACCACGGCCAGCGTCTTTTCCGGATGCCGGACTTTACGGCCGGTCATGCGCAGGCCTTCGAAGGCCTGCGGGCTGGTCACTTCATGGACCAGGTGGCGGTCGATGTAGAGCAGGCAGGTGCCGTCGTCCTGGCGATCGACGACATGGTCGTCGAAAATCTTGTCGTAGAGGGTGCGCGGTGCGCTCATGTGCGTAAATCCGTCGATATGAGAATGGGAAAGAGCAGGTGCCGGACCTCCGGCCCGGCGAAACGACCCCGATGGGTCGGCCTAGGGTAGTCGGCTGGTCAGCGCCCCGGACACGCGCGCGGAGAAGCGCGACGGCAGGCGTTTTCTGTCCTGCAGCACGAACCCCTTGTAGGCCGGATCGCCAAAAAGCTCTTCCATGGCGTGGCTCATATCAATGTTTTGGGTTTTCGGCAATTGGAAGCTGCCTTCGCAGAACTCGGGTTCCTCGTCCTCACTTCCACACCTTCAGGGGGAGAGGAAGGAAGCCAAGATCGGAGAACGCGCCGCTCAGATCACTTCAAACACAAAAGTCTTCACCAGCGCATCCGGCTCGGCGATCGCATAGCAGCGGAACCACGGGCTTTCCTCGACCGGCCGCCATTTCCCAGTCTGCTCCAACTCATCGAACACCGCCTGGAAGCCGCCGCTCTCGAACACCCGGTCGCGCACGGTGAAGATCGCATGGCCGCCCTTGCGGGTGATGCGCACCAGTTCGTGCAGGCCTGTCGCCGGCGCATGGCTGATGGTGAACACGCCTGTCGAGAAGAAGGCGCGGAAATACCCGTCCGGCCACGGCAGCGGACCGCCCAGCATTGCCTGCTTCAGTTCGCTGTAGGCATTGCGGCTGCCGGCGATCTTCAGCATATCGTCCGAGAGGTCGAGCCCCGCAATGTCGCGGTAGCCGAGCGCATTCAGCGACGGTCCCGACAGGCCGGTGCCGCAGCCGGCATCGAGCAAGGGGCCATCGTCCGCCGGCACATGGCGCGCCACCCAGGCGGTGATCAGGAAAGGCAGGAGGTAGCCGAGCGAGGCGGTCTCGCTGTCATAGGTCGCGGCCCATGCGGCATAGGCCTCTTCAAGCGCTTCCGGCGTGTCGGCCGTATAGACGGAATCCAGCGCCGCATTGGCTTTGTCGACGATCATGGGACCTCCTCAACGGGAATGCTCGGGGATCGTAGCGCTGCCTTGGCCGAAAAACTATTCCTCGTGCTGGCGGCGCAGCCGCCGTTCCAGCGCCCTGAGCGCCAGCGACAGGCCGACGGTCAGGATGAGGTAGATGTAGGCTGTTATCGAATAGGTCTCGAAGAAGCGAAAGGAGCCGGCGGCGTAGACCTTGCCCATCTGCGTGATGTCGGCAACGCCGAGCACCGAGACCAGCGAGGAATCCTTGACCAGGGCGACGAAATCATTGCCGAGGGGCGGCAGGATGGTGCGGATCGCCTGTGGAAACACGATGAGCCGGAAACGCTGCGCGCGGGTCAGCCCGAGCGCCTTCGCCGCTTCGATCTGGCCCTTCTCCACCGCCTGGATGCCGGCCCGGAAAACCTCCGAGATGAAAGCCGAATAGCCGATGGTCAGCGCCATGATGGCGCGCCACAACAGCGACACGTCGCGCACCAAAAGCTCGCCGAACAGGCCGGCGCTTTGCAGCGGCGCGGTCAGCGCGTTCCAGGCCGCGACGAAGGCCGGCGCGCCGGCAAAGGCGATCCAGAACAACAGCACCAGGATCGGCACGCCGCGGATGATCTCGACATAGAAGCGCGCGATCTGGCGCAGCCAGCGCGAACCCGACATTCCCATCAGCGCGATGCCGAGACCGATGGCCGACGCCAGCACGAAGGCGATCACGGTGACGAAGATGGTGACGCCGATACCCTTGGCGACCGTGGCGAATACCTGGGCATAGAGATTGCTGGTGGCGACGAAGACGGCCACCGCGATCGCGATGGTCACGGCCACGACGAGCCACCAGGGGAAGTCGGCTTTGGAGGAAGAGGCGGGAGGCATCAAAAGGATTGCGCCAAGGCAGCCCCCTCTGGCCTGCCGGCCATCTCCCCCTCAAGAGGGGAGATTGGCAGCTTCGTCGACGGCACTCTTTTTACAACTTTGGTGATTGGCGAAAGCGGAAAAAACAGCCAATCTCCCCTCTTGAGGGGGAGATGCCCGGCAGGGCAGAGGGGGGCGTTCAAGCGCGAAGTCAGTGCGAAATCACTGCCCCATCTTGTAATCAAGAAACCACTTCTTGTTCAGCGCATCGAACGTCCCGTCCGCCTTCAACGCCGCAATCGCCGCATTGACCGGCTTCACCAGGTCGGAACCCTTCGGGAAGATGAAGCCGAAATCCTCGGTGCCGAGCGGCCCGCCGATCAGCTTCAGTTTGCCCTCGGAGGCGTCGACATAGCCCTTGCCGGCGGTGCCGTCGGTCAAGACGACGTCAACGTCGCCGGATTTCAGAGCCTGCACCGTGGCGCCGAAGGTCTCGAACAGCTTGATGCGCGGGTTCTGCTCATTGCCGTCGAGCACGCTGTAGACGGCGGTGTAGAAGGGCGTGGTACCGGCCTGCGCGCCGATCAGCCCATCCTTGAAGGCGCCGAAGGTCTTGGCGTCGGTGAAACGGCTTTCATCGCCGCGCACCAGCATGAACTGTTCCGAGCGCATATAGGGGTCGGAGAAATCGACCTTCTCCTTGCGGTCGTCCTTGATGGTGATGCCGGTCATGCCGATGTTGTACTGGTTGTCGGAAACCGCCTGGATCATCGCGTCCCAGGATGTGTTCTGGTACTCGACGGCGAAATTCAGCCGCTTGGCGATCTCGTTCATCGCATCATATTCCCAGCCGATCTGCTTGCCGGTCTTGGCATCGATGAACTGCAGCGGCGGATAGGCGTTTTCGGTCACAACCACCACCTTTTTGCCGCCGAGGTCGGGCAGCGCCTGCGCAAAGGCGGCAACGGGTACCAGGACGAGGGCAAGCAGGCCTGCCAGCAGCAGTTTCGATTTGGTCATGACACACTCCCCGGAAATTGACGGACCCGGGCACGGCCGGGCTTGCAGGAAAATCCGGCGCCGACTTTAGCTTTCCGCAAGCGTCATGCAAGACGGTCCGCTGCGTCAGCGCGCGCTAAAAAGGGATTCCGATGCCTTCATTTCCGGGATTCAGGAATGAACGGTGTCGCGGCAGCGATCAGCTCCGCTTCACGATGCCGGCATCCGCCTTGCGCAAGCCGGAGACGAACCGCGTCAGCGTGCGGTGCAGGGATTTCAACTCGTCGGCATCCAGCGGCAGGTTGCAAAGCATCGCCGCCGGCACGCTTTTGGCCTGCTCACGCAACGCTTGTCCCTTCGCTGTCGGCTCGACCAGAACCCGGCGCTCGTCGGCGGGGTCGCGCCGGCGTGTGACCAGGCCACCGGCCTCCAGCCGCTTGAGCAGCGGCGTCAGCGTCGCCGAATCCAGCCCGAGCGCTTCGCCAAGCTCGCCGACCGTGCTTGGAGCCCGTTCCCAGAGCGCCAACATGGCCAGATATTGCGGATAGGTCAGGCCGAGCGGATCGAGCAGCGGGCGGTAGAGCTTCGTCATCAGCCCGCTTGCCGAATAGAGCGCGAAGCAGAGCTGTTGGTCGAGCCGCGGAACGTGAAACGTCCCGGTGGCCTCCGCCGGGACGTCCCTGGTGCTCTTTGTCGTCTTTTCCGTCATGCCGCCTTTACCGAAAGCGCTACGTCGACATTGCCCCTGATGGCGTTGGAATAGGGGCAGATCTTGTGCGCCTCCGATACAAGCGCTTCCGCCGCCGCCTGATCAAGGCCTTTCGTTTCCGCCGCGAGCGCGACGCCGAGCTTAAAGCCTTCGCCATCGGGAAGCAGGCTGACGGTGGAGGTTACCCCGGCATCCGTCAGCGACAGCTTCTGTTTGCGCGCGACAAAGCGGATGGCGCTTTCGAAGCAGGCGGCATAGCCGATAGCGAACAGTTGCTCGGGATTGGTGGCGCCCCCCGGCCCGCCGAGTTCCTTGGGCATTGCCAGATCGACCTTGAGCAGACCGTCGCTGGTCTCGCCATGGCCGGCGCGGCCGCCGGTGACGTGAGCCTGTGTGGTGTAGAGTGCCATATCAAATCTCCAATTACTTGTGCACGATTATTTAGTGCACAAGGTAATGCGCCGTCAACAGCCGGATCCTGTGTCTGGCGCTGAAAGCGTTCACAGTCTGGTGAAACGAAAAAAGGCGGCCGAAGCCGCCTTTTTGAATGGGATTTCCGAAAACCTTATTCGGCAGGGGTCGCTTCTGCGGCGGCCTTGGCTGCTGCTTCGGCCTCGGCGGCGGCCTTCTTCTCGGCGGCGTCCTGGGCGGCCTTCTCGACGGCCAGGGCCTCGGCTGCTGCCACCTTCTCGGCTTCGATGCGGGCCTTCTCGGCGTTCAGCGCATCGCGCTCCTCATCGTTCAGCTTGCGGGCGCGCACGCCGGTGTTTTCCGAAATACGGGCCGATTTGCCGCGACGATCGCGCAGGTAGTAGAGCTTGGCGCGACGCACCTTGCCGCGGCGAACGATCTCGACGCCTTCAACCATCGGCGAGTAGACCGGGAACACGCGCTCGACGCCTTCGCCGTAGGAAATCTTGCGAACCGTGAAGTTCTCCTGGAAGCCGGCGCCGGCGCGGGCGATGACGACGCCCTCATAGGCCTGGACGCGGGTGCGGGTGCCTTCGGTCACGCGGACCTGGACGCGCACGGTGTCGCCGGGCTGGAATTCGGGAAGCTTGCGCTTGGCTTCGATCTTGGCGGCCTGTTCGGCCTCGAGCTGACGGAGAATATCCATCTCAAAAGTCCACTTCTTGTTCTTCCGACAGTCAGAGCGTCCGACACTCGCCTTGCAGTTCCATTGACCGCTTGGCTATGCCTTTTGTCTCCAAGACATTTGTCTTTGAAACATCAGGCAGGGGCGACTACACCGTCATTGTTGACGGGTCCGGCAGATTCTTTCTGGCCGGTACGGGCGGGCACATACAGCTATTTCGCCGCTTTGTCACGCCTTGGGCGCGCATTTTCTGCTCGCATGGCACCATCGTAATCCTGCCGTGCCGGGTTGCGCCGGTCGTTCAGGCTTTCTAAAGCCTGAAATAACACAGTTTTGAGCGGCCGCAATTCATGTCTGTCTTCGATGCCATCCTGCTGTTTCTAGCGGGCTTTCTGTCAGGCGCCGCCAATGCGGTCGCCGGTGGCGGCACCTTCATCACCTTCGGCGCCATGACGTTGGTCGGCCTGCCGCCGATTGTTGCCAACGCCACCTCCTCGGTGACGCAATTTCCAGGCTACATCACCTCGACCCTCGCCTACTCGGCCGATATCAGGCACTTCTGGCGCGGCGCGCTGCTGCTGTGCCTGATCTCGGCCGTGGGTGCACTGGCCGGCGCTCTGATCCTTTTGGCGCTCGACAATCCCTCGTTTCGCGCTCTGGTGCCGTGGCTGCTGCTAGCCGCGACGGCCCTGTTCGCCGCCGGCCCCTGGCTGAAACCAGTGCCAAAGCCCGGCCATGAAGCGGCGGTGGGCTCGCTGGCCGGCTCGCTCGCACAATTTCTCACCGCCATCTATGGCGGCTTCTTCGGCGCCGGCATGGGCGTGATGATGCTGGCGACGCTCGGCCTCACCCAGGCCGGCGACTATCACCGGCTGAACGCGTTGAAGAACATGCTGGCCATGGTCATCGCCGCTGTCGCGATCGTCGTCTTCGTCTCGGGCGGCGTCGTCGCCTGGCCGCAGGCGATCATCATGATCCCGGGCGGCGCGCTCGGCGGCTATGCCGGCGTCTGGATCGCCAAGCGGGTGCCGCAAAACGCGGTGCGCGGCTTCGTCGTCGCCGTCGGCCTGTTTTTGGCCTTCTATTATTTTGTCAAGGGCTGAGCAGCGGCAAGCAGGTCCGGACGCCTCTCGGCTGTCAGTCTTTCTGACTCCGCCCGCCGCCAGGCGGCGATCTTCTTGTGATTGCCGGAAATCAGGACCTCGGGAATGTCACGGCCTTCGAACTCCTGCGGCCGCGTATAGTGCGGATGTTCGAGCAGGCCGTTTTCAAAACTCTCTTCCTCGCCCGACATCGCGTTGCCCATGACCCCGGGCAGCAGCCGCACCACCGCGTCGAGCAGCACAAGCGCGGCCGGCTCACCACCCGAGAGAATGAAATCGCCGATCGAGACTTCCTCCAAATCCCGCGCGTCGATCACCCGCTGGTCGACGCCTTCGAAGCGGCCGCACAGGATGACGGCGCCCGGCCCAGCGGCCAGCTCGCGCACACGCGCCTGGGTCAGCGGCTTGCCGCGCGGGCTCATCAGCAGCCGGGGCCGCGCATCGCCTTCCGGCGAAGCATGGTCGACGGCTTTCGCCAGCACG
>NZ_RZRP01000190.1:0-8737 GCF_003997795.1 Mesorhizobium sp. M7A.F.Ca.US.005.03.2.1
GAGCACCTCGAGATCCATCCCGACGGGGTGCCGGCGAAGATTTCGGTGGTCGAGCCGACCGGCTCGGAAACGCTGGTGTTCCTGCGCTTCGGCGAAGGCGAGATGGTGGCGCTGTTTCGCGAGCGCCACGACTTCAAGCCGGGCGATACGCTGAAGCTGAAGCCAAGGCTCGACCAGATCCATCTTTTCGACGCAGAGACCGGCAAGCGTCTCTGATCTCAACTCACGAGGAATACCATGCTCAAAGGCATCAACCCGCTGCTCAATGCCGACGTGCTGCAGGCATTGCGGGCAATGGGGCATGGCGATGATCTGATCATCGCCGACACCAATTTTCCGTCCGATTCGGTGGCGCGCCAGACGGCGCTCGGCCGCGTGCTGCGCATCGATGCCTCGGCCGCGCAAGTGGTCAAGGCGGTGCTGTCGCTCTACCCGCTCGACACCTTCGTCGACGATTCGGCCGCGCGCATGGAAATCGTCGGCAAGCCGGACGAGATTCCTGAAGTGCAGAAGGAAGTGCAGAAGGAAGTCGATAAGGCCGAGGGCAAGTCGTGGCCGATGATCGCGGTCGAGCGCTACGCCTTCTACGAGCGCGCCAAACAAGCCTATTGTGTCATCCAGACCGGCGAACGCCGCTTCTATGGCTGCTTCGCCTTCCGCAAGGGCGTCGTGCCGCCGGATGCGGAGTAGCGGCATGGCTTCGGGCAAGCCGGTCGTCATATTGGGTGTGTTCGTCGCCGACACCGCCTACAGGGCGCAGCGGCAGCCGCGCATGGGCGAAACGATCCTCGGCACATCCTTCGCGCTGGGTCCCGGCGGCAAGGGCTCGAACCAGGCGGTGGCCGCCGGCAAGCTCGGCGCCGACGTCACCTTCCTCACCCGCCTCGGCGTCGATCCCTTCGCCGACATGGCCAGGCAGACCTGGGCGCAGGCGGGCGTCAAGGATGCCGTCATCGATACGCCGGAAAGCTACACCGGCGCGGCCTACATCTTCGTCGAGGAGACGACCGGCAACAACGCCATCATCGTCAGCCCCGGTGCTGCCATGCTGATCTCTCCAGCCGATATCGAAGCCAATGCCGCATTGATCAGCAATGCCGGTGTCTTTGTCACGCAGCTCGAACAGCCGATCGAAGCAGCCATGCGGGCGTTGGAGATCGCGCGTGGGGCAGGGGTGACGACGATCCTCAACCCAGCCCCTGCGGCAAAGCTTCCCGACCGCATCTACACGCTCTGCGACTACCTCACGCCCAACGAGACCGAGACGGAGGAACTGACCGGGATGAAGGTGTCCTCGGTCGACGAGGCGCGAGCCGCCGCCGACAGTCTGCTCAAAAAGGGGGTCGGCACAGTCATCGTCACGCTCGGCGACAAGGGCGCGCTTTTGCACTCGAAAGATCGCTCCGACCACGTTCCAGCCGTCAGCGCCGGCCCGGTGGTCGAAACCACGGGGGCAGGCGATGCTTTCAATGGCGGGCTTGCCGCTGCACTTTCGAGGGGCGTGGAGCCGCTGCAGGCGGTGCGCTTCGCTTGCGCCGTCGCCGGAATCTCGGTGACCCGGCCAGGGACTGCGCCATCCATGCCGACGCTGCAGGAGGTCGAGGCGCTGCTGGCGAGAGGATGATCTTGCGCGGCAAGACGTCTGCATGGGCCGAACGGACCTGAGTGACCTCAGGTCTCTTGGACCTCAGGTCTCTTGCAAGACAACATTTTTGACAATCAATGTCGACATTTCTCCAAAGCCAAGGGCTTGATACCCTTGAGAGAAATGGCGCGAGTGACGGGGCTCGAACCCGCGACCTCCGGCGTGACAGGCCGGCACTCTAACCAACTGAGCTACACCCGCGCATGGCGAACACGTGTCAGCCGTGTTCGTCGTTGGGGCGCTGGATAAGGGGTTCGCCACCGGGTGTCAAGCGCACCAAACCATCATAACAGCAAACAGGAGAAGGTTTTTTGACAGCCGGCGTTTTGTTGGCAAAACCGGCATCCAACCAGGGCGTCCTGCGCTCATTTGGCCTTGCGAAGCGGACCCTGACCGCTTAAAGGTCCGGCCCGGAGCGGGCGATTAGCTCAGTTGGTAGAGCGCTTCGTTTACACCGAAGATGTCGGCGGTTCGAGCCCGTCATCGCCCACCATTCACACGATCTCCGGTGCGGTTGTCAGCCGTTTGGCGACATAGATGCTGTGGTCGGGCAATCCCGGCTCCCGCAACACTGCGAATCCGATGGCCCTGTAGAAGCGCAGCGCGTTGTGATTGTCCGGCATCACTTCGAGGCAAAGCCCGCGTGATCCGAGCGCGGCGAGCCTTTGCTCGAGAAAAGCCATCGCCCGCCGGCCGATGCCTTTTCCACGCGCTTGCGGCAACAGGTCGATATGACCGTGCGAAGGGTAGGCAGCCAGGGCCGGCGGAATGGTGAAGTCGCGATGATGGATCTGGTGGCGAGCCCAGTCGCTGCCGCTCCAGCGCGTGCGGTCGGGTCCGGGATCGGTCACCTGCGCGCGAAGGCGCGGATACCACCTTGCTGCCAGGCCTGCATTGAAAGCCTTTGTGTCTTTTGCACCCAGCAGATAGCCCGCGGCGCCCGTTGGCCCATCGACGATGAAAGCGAGGTCGGGCTCCAGCACCTGGTAGGGGATGGTGTAGATTTGGCCCAACAGATCCGGAGCGTCTTCGCGACCGGTTGCATCCTGGCCGGCATCACCGGTCTTGAGGCAGATCATGGCAAGTGCTGGATGGTCGGCCTCGGTCGCCTGGCGCAGGAAGAAGCCATCGCCGAAATCGATGATCATGGCGGAACGAGCCGGAAATCGCTGCCTTCGGGCAGCAACTGCCCACCATCGACGACGATGGTCGTGCCGGTGATGTAACTGGCATCGTCCGAGGCGAGGAACAGGAAGGCATTGGCGACGTCGCGCGGGCTGCCGAGGCGGCCAAGCGGGATGGAATCCTCCATGTTCTTGATGAACGCCTCGCCGCGATGCAGCTCGATCGCTTCGGTCAGGATGTTGCCGGGCTCGACGCCGTTGACGGTGATGCCGTAGCCGGAGAATTCCAGTGCCGCGGCGCGGATGAAGCCGTTGATGCCGGCCTTGCTGGCCGAATAGTGGCCATGGCCCGGGCTGGTGACATGCGGACCGGTGATGGAGGAGGTGTAGAGCATGCGGCCGAAGCGTTGCGCCTTCATCGGCACCAGGGCCGCGCGGCTGGCATTGAAGGTGCCGCGCAGATTGACCGCCATGACGCGGTCCCAGTCGTCGGCGCTGGTGTTCTCGATCAGCTGCCAGGGATAGATGCCGGCATTCTGCACGATGATGTCGAGACGGCCATGCTGCTTCAGCGCCAGCGCCACGGCGGCCTCGGCGTCGCTCATTTGCGAGATGTCGGTGCGGATGAAGGGGACGCCCAACTCGCCAGCGGTCGCTTGCCCGGCTTCGACTTCGGTGTCGGCGAGCACCAGCCGCGCTCCCTCTTCGGCAAAGCGGAGCGCAATGCCCTTGCCGATGCCGCGGGCGGCGCCGACGATGAGCGCCACCTTGTCTTTTAGCCGTCCTGTCATGCGAGCCGTCCTGTCATGCGAGTCTTTGGCGAATGGTTTGCTTGAAGGCGTCGAGCAGCACCGCGGCCAGCACCAGCAGGCCATGAATCACCTGGGTGAAATTGGCCGGCAGGCCCATCAAATTGATCGCCGTGTTGATGGCCGAGAGCAAAAGCACGCCGGCATAGACGCCGGGGAGGGTGCCGACGCCGCCTTTGAGGCTGACGCCGCCGATGACGACCGCGGCGAAGGCGTTGAACAGCAAGCCGACGCCGAGATTGGCGGTGGCGCCCGACGTGCGGATCGCCAGCAGCCAGCCAGCGAGGCCGGCGATGGCGCCGGCGAGCACGAAGGCGATGATGAGATTGCGGTTCACCCGGATGCCGGCGCGGAAGGTCGCCGTCTCGTTGCCGCCGATCATCACCAGATGCCGGCCGAACGGCGTCTTGGCCATGATCAGCGAAAAGACCACGAAACAGCCAACCGCGATCCAGGCGGTGAGCGGCAGGCCGACAAGGCGCTGAATGCCGAACCAGCGGATGGCCGGCGCCAGGTCCTGCGCCGAGCGGCCGCCCGACACGACCAACACGAGGCCGCGCACCCAGATGTAGGACGCCAGCGTGATGATGAAGGCGCTCATCTTCACCTTGACCACCAGATAGCCGTTGAAGGCGCCGATGAGACCCCCGACTGCCAGCGCCAGCAGCAGCGAAACCGGAACCATCAGCCACTCGGGATGCAGCTGCACGCCCATGCCGATGCCCGACGAGCAAAACAGGATGCCGACCGCCATGGCGCTGAGCGCTGCGACGGATTCGACCGACAGATCCATGTGACCGGCGATGATCACCAGCGCCAGGCCGATCGACATGACGCCGAGCACGCTCGAAGCCTCGATGATGTTGGCGAAGATACCGAGCTGAAAGTAGTTCGGGACGAAGATGGAGAAGACCACCAGCACGAACAGCAGCATGAACCAGACGAGGTTGTCGAGTACGAACTCCAGGGCTTTGCGTGTGCGCGGGTTCATGGGCTGATCCGGTTGGCGCCCCCGCGAAATCAACTCGATTCCGTCGGGTTCAGGCGCGGATTCAAATTCGCCACGGCATCCTTTCGGACGCGGCGTTGTGAAAAGGCAGGCTCCGGGCCGCTACGGCCCGGAGCGCTTCAGATGACTATTCGACCGACTTGACGGTGTCCGTCGGCGGCTTCTGGTTGCCCCAGAAGGCCGGATTATCGACGTTTTCCTTGGTGATCGCGGCACCGGGGATCTTGATGTTCGGACCCCAGGATTCCTTGGTCACGGTCGATTTCAGGCCGAGCACGTCGTATTCGCCGGGCTTGATTTCCTGCTTCTTGACGATCTTGTCCATGAACATGGCGACAGCCGCGGCCTGCGCGTAAAGCGGCTGCTCGATTTCGGCGTTGAGCCAGCCCTTGCGGATCAGGTCGAGGCCGACCGGAGCGCCGTTCGAGCTCATCAGCATGACGTCGCCCGGCTTCTTGCCGGCCGCCTCGAGCGAGGCGACGGCGGCGACCGATAGGTGCGCGGCATGGCTGAAGATCAGGTCGATGTCGGGGTTGGCCAGCATCTGGTCGGCAACGATTGTGCCGGCATTGCTGGCTTCCCATTGCATGGCCGGAAGCGAGATGATCTTGACGTCCGGAAATGCCTTCATCTTCTCCTCAAAACCCTTCTGGATGTCGAGCGTGTAGGGATCGCCGGGGTCGCCGAGCACCTGCAGAACCTTGCCCTTCACCGAGCCGTTCTTGGCTTTCAGCAGCTTCTCGGCCTGATCCGCGGCGACGTAGCCGATCTCGACCGTTCCGGCGACAGAGGTGAAGTCGGACGGGGTCGAGGTGATCTGGCGGTCGAACTCGACCACCGGGATGCCGGCGGCGCGCGCGGCTTCGATGGACGGTTTCAGCGCATTGAAGTCGACTGCAGCCAGGATGATGGCCGCCGGCTTCAGCGCGATGACGTCGTTCATCTGCGATTGCTGGGCGTCGGTCTTGTTGTCGGCGTTCAGCGTCTTCATCTCGTAGCCGGTCTGCTTCAGGAACAGTTCCAGCGCGCTCACCGAGCCGGTCTGGAACTCGTCCAGCAGGGTCGGCACCATATAGTAGACGATACCCTTGGACTGGGCGAATGCCGGCGTGAGCGTGGCAAAGGCCAGTGCAAGGATACCGAAGACAGCAAGAAGTATTCGCTTCATGTCGTTCGCTCCTCTTAAGCCGGACCCCTCTTTTGTCCCTCAGCCTGTCGGTCCGGCACCGGCAAGCGTCTCACCGGTGATCATGTTGATCACCGCGTCGGGACTTGTTTTATTGCGTGCGACATCGCCGGCCACGACGCCCTGGCGGATCACCACGATCCGGTCGGCGACCTGAAAAGCCTGCTGCATGATATGGGTGATGATGACGACGCCGATGCCCTGATTGGCCACCTGGCGGATCATGTCGAGACCGCGCCGCGTCTGTTCGACACCGAGGGCGGCGAACGGTTCGTCGAGCAGCACCAGCTTGCCGCCCCAGTGCACGAAGCGGTTGAGTTCGATGGCTTGCCGCTGGCCGCCCGAAAGGTGCTCGACATTGGCGCGCAGCGAGGGAATGCGGGTGCCGGCATTGGCCAGCGCCTTTCCGACGACGGCTTCCATGGCGCGCTCGTCAAGCACGGGAATGCCGAGAAACTTGCGGGTGATCTCGCGGCCCATGAAGAAATTGGCGACCACGTCGACGTTGGTGCACAGCGAGAGATCCTGGTAGACGGTCTCGATGCCGGCCGCCTTGGCCTCGGCCGGTGATTTGGCGAGGAATTCCTTGCCCTCGAACAGCATGCGGCCCGATGTCGGCTCCAGTCCGCCTGATATGATCTTCACCAGTGTCGATTTGCCGGCGCCGTTGTCGCCCAGCAGCGCCACGACCTCGCCCTTGCCGATCGAGAAGCTGATCCCCTTGAGCGCTTCGATCGCGCCATAGTTCTTGGTGACGTTGTCGAGCACCAGCAGGGGTTCACTCATGCCGCAATCTCCCTGCCTTTGAGAAGGTCGCGCTCGCGTTCGCGTTCGGCCGCGAACATCTGCCCGAAGCGAGGTGACAGAACCCCGGAAACCGCCAGGGCGGCGGCGCCGCGCAGCACGGAATGCTGTCCGCCGCGCGCGACCACGACCCTGGGCGTCGTGCGGTCCTTGCGGGCCGAGACGGAGTTGTGCAGGCCTGCGGCCGAACCAGCCAGCATTTCGAGCAGGTCGGTGGACGCCAGCCCGCCGAGGATGACCGTCTCCGGGTCGAACAGGTTCTCGATGACGGCGACGGCGTTGTGAAAGATCGGTGCGACTTCGGCCACCCAGTCGGCCTCGCTGCCGTTCCAGCGCCGGAGCGCCTCGAGCGACAAATATCTTTCGAGGCAGCCGCTGTTGCCGCACGGGCAGGCCTCGCCGCCGGGAATGACGGGAATGTGTCCGATCTCGCCGGCATTTCCCCAGGCGCCGCGCAAGGCGCTGCCGTCATGAACCATGACGCCGCCAAGGCCGACGCCGAAATAGAGATAGTAATATTCGGAAAACTGGGCGCCGAGGCCATAAAGGCGCTCGCCCATGGCGGCCGCGGCCATATCGGTTTCAAAGAAGGCCGGCAATCCGGTGGAGGCCGCCAGCCGTTCGCGCAGCGCGACATCCTTCCAGCCGGTCATGGTGGTCGGCCCCACGAAACTCATGGACTCCACGTCGAAGGGGCCAGGCAGGGCCATGCCGACGCCCAGCACCCGTCCGCCAGCCCGCAGTCTGGTCAATTCCACCACCATCGCCCCGATCAACTCGAAGGCGTGGTCCGGCGTCGCGTTCGGCGCTTCGCGGTAGATGCTCTCGATCACGTCGCCGCTCAGATTGATCAAGGCGGCGCTGATACCAAGCGGGGTGATGTGGATGCCGACGGCATAGCCGCCCTCGGGGTTGATCCGGAGCGTCGCCGGCGGCAGGCCGCGCCCCTTCGGCTCTTCGCGCAGCGACAGGATGTAGTCCTGATCTTCCAGTTCGCGAACGATGGTCGATACGGTCTGGACGGTGAGGCCGACGCGCCGGGCGATCTCGCCGCGCGCGATCGGCCCGTGCAGGCGGATGGACTCAAGCACGATGCGCCGGTTGTATGGCCGCCCGAACTCCTGATTGGTCCCCCGCAGTGCCATGCCTTGCGCCCCTTAGGAGAGGATAGCTTGGCACCGCTTATTTATTCAGTCAAATGGAATTCAAAAATAAATGATAGTGAAACACAAATCTTGGGAAGGCCGGGTATGGACGTACCCGGTTCAGGACCTGCCCACACGCCGCCCTGGCCGATTGCCGCCATGGCGAAACCTCTTCAATGGTGAGCGAACCCGCGACCGTTGATGACAAAGCATGGAGCAAAGATGATCGAATTGCCGTTTGCCCGCGACGAGTACCGACAGCGGCTTCGCAAGATCCGCACCGAGATGGCCAAGCGCGGTCTCGAGCTCCTTGTCGTCAACGACGTTGCCAACCAGCATTACATCACCGGCTATGACGGCTGGTCGTTCTACACGCCGCAGGTGGTGCTGGTTCCAATCGAGGAGGTCGAGCCGGTCTGGATCGGGCGCGCCATGGATGCGGCCGGCGGTCTTCTGACAGCCTGGATGAAACCGGAAAACGTGGTCGGCTTTCCGGAAGACCATGTCCAGCGAGGCGATCGCCATCCCATGGACTGGATTGCGAACTGGATTGTCGCCAGGGGCTGGGGGAGCCGCCATATCGGCATCGAACTCGAAGCCTATTATTTCTCCCCCAAGGCGCACGCCCGGCTTGTCGCCGGACTTCCCAATGCAAAATGGCACGATGCCGACCTGCTGGTGAACTGGATCCGCGCGGTCAAATCGGCGCCCGAGATCGCCTATTTGCGCAAGGCGTCGACGCTCGCCGAAGCGGCCGTCACGCGAGCCTTCGAGGTGATCGCGCCGGGCGTTCGCGAATGCGATGCCATCGCCGCCATCCAGGCGGCGCAGATCGCGGGCAGCCAGGATTTTGCCGGCGACATCACAGCGCTTCCGCCGACAATCCTCGGTGGCGAGAATGCCTCGGCGCCGCACATCATGTGGAGCGACAGGCGGTTCGGAGAAAACGAGACGATTGCGCTGGAACTTGCCGGCGTTTGCCGCCGCTATGCCGCCGGCCTCGCCAGGACCATGC
>NZ_RZRP01000191.1:0-8712 GCF_003997795.1 Mesorhizobium sp. M7A.F.Ca.US.005.03.2.1
CGCCGCCAACGTATCGCTGACCGGCTCCGTCAACGACCAGCCGCTCGATATCAAGGCAGCACTGGTGACAAGCGAGGGCAAGCGTTCGATCAACGGATTCCTGGTCTCGCTGGGCGACAACAAGGTCTCGGGCGATCTCGCGCTGGACGACACGTACATGCCGCTCGGCACGCTGACGCTCGACGCGCCCGCTATCGACCAGTTGGCCGCACTGGCCGGCCAGGCGGTGACGGGCGACATCGACGGCACCATCGGCTTTGCCAAGGAGGGCGACGCGCCCTCCGTCGCGATCGATGCGAAGAGCACTTCGATCGCGCGTGGCGACGTGACGGCCAAGGCCATCACCGTCAATGCGCTGATCGCCAATTATCTCAAGGCGCCGGCGATCGCCGGTTCGATAAAGGCTGACAGCGTCACTTCCGGAACCACCGAAATCAGCGGCATCGGCGTCGACCTGAAGCGCGACGGCGATTGGACCAATTTCACCGGCGGCGCCACCATAGCGGGCATTCCGGCGACCGCTGCCGGCCGGGTGAAGATCGCCGACGGCAAGACGAGCGTCGAGATTGCCTCGGGCGAGGCGACGGTTCGCGGCATCAAGGCGGCAATCGCTCAGGCGTCGACACTGAGCATCGCCAACGGCACGGCCAGCATCGAGAAACTGGCGCTCGATGTCGGCGGCGGTTCGGTGACGCTGTCGGGCACTGCCGGTCAGACGCTCGACCTCGCGGCGCAATTTTCGGCACTGCCCGCGGCGCTCGCCAATGAATTTTCGCCCGGCCTCGACGCTGTCGGCACGCTCAGCGGCACGGTTGGAGTGACCGGGCCGCCGGCCGCTCCCGATGTCCGCTTCAATGCGCAACTGGCCGGTATCGAAACCAGCCAGACCCGGCAGGCCGGGCTCGGGCCGCTCGCCGTCGATGCGGCCGGCAGATACACCTTGGCCGGCGGCGTTGTGCTCGATCAAGCGACACTGACCGGCGACAAGATTTCCGGCAAGGCAGCCGGCACCCTCAATCCGAACGGCGCCAGCGATTTTGCGCTCGATCTCATCTCATCCGGCCCCAGTCTGCCCCTGATTCTCGGCAGCGCCGAGAGCCCGGTCAAGATCGAGATCCGGTCCTTGTCGGCAAAGGTGGCGGGCGAGAGCACGCGGGCCCGCCTGGATGTCTCCGCGATCCTGCCCTCGATCGTCACCAGTCCAGCGAGGGTGGACGGGCTTGCCCTGGCGCTGCACTCGGATGCGTTCGATCTCAAGAACCGTGCAGGGTCGGTTTCCGGCACAGTGTCGGTGGACAAGGTCGGTCTCGACAATCCGGTGATTGCGCCGCTGATCGCCGGCAAGGTCACGGCGGCGCTCAGCGGTCGCCTGACAGCCGATGCGGTTGCCATAGACAGCGGCTCGCTCAGGAGCGATGCGCTGAACAGCCAAGTTGCCGGCCAGGTATCGCTGCGTGACGGTGCCATCGACCTCAATCTGAAGGCGGATACCCCATCGTCGGCCTTGCCGGCGGCGGCGCGCGGCATGCTTGGCGAACGCGCTGAGATCAGCGCCACGCTGAAGCGCGACCCCAACGGCAGTATCAATATAGGCGGATTGAAGCTGACCTCGGGCGCGCTGACCGCAGACGGGCAAGCCAGCCTTGCCGACAACAAGGTAGCCGCCGACATCAAGGGTGCGCTGAGCGACATCTCGCTGCTGTCGAAAGACGCCAAGGGCGCCATCGCTTTTGCGTTGAACGCGCAGGGCCCGGCCGCGGCGCCGGACCTGTCGTTGACCATCGACAGCGACCGCCTTCTCGTGGCGGCGCGAGAGATCACCGGGCTGAAGCTGGCCGCCACCGGCAAGGCCGATGCCGCCAATCCGGCGGCGAATGTGCAGCTGACCGGCAATGTCGCCGGCCAGGCGCTGCAAGGCAGTGCGGTGCTGGCGACGGCGGACGGCAAGAGCGCCATCAATGGCCTGCTGCTGTCGCTCGGCAAGAACAGGATTTCCGGCGATCTGGCGCTGGACGAGAAGTTCGTGCCGGTCGGCACCATCGCGCTCGACCTGCCCGATATCGGCCCGCTGGCAGCACTTGCCCTGGAGAAGGCCGAAGGCGATGTGCGCGGCACGATCGCCTTTTCGAAGAACGGCAATGCGCCACAGGTCGCAATCAAGGCGGCGACAGCATCGATTACGCGCGGCGACCTGCAGGCGAAAGCCGTCTCGATCGATGCGCTGGTCGCCAACTATCTGGCGGCGCCCGTGATCTCCGGAAAGATTCGCGCCGACACCGTCACGTCGGGCGGCACCGTGATCAGCGGCATCGATGTCGACTTGAAGCGCGACGGCGACTGGACCGGCTTCTCCGGCGGCGCAACCGTCAAGGGCATTCCGGCACAGGCCGCCGGCCGGGTGAAAGCGGCCAACGGCACGACGACCATCGAGCTTGCCTCCGGCCAGGCGACCGTACAAGGCATCAAGGCGGCCATTGCCCAGGCCTCGACCGTCAGCATCGTCAACGGCATGACGACGCTGGACCGGCTCGTGCTCAACCTTGGCGGTGGTACGGCGACGGTGACCGGCAAGGTCGGCACGGCGCTCGACATCAATGCGACGCTGGCGCGGGTGCCGATGTCGCTCGCCAACAGTTTCTCGCCGGGGCTCGACGCCGCCGGTTCGATCTCAGGCACGGTCAAGGTGACGGGTACGCCGGCGAACCCCGCCATTGCCTTCAACCTCGACGCGGCCGGCGTGCAGACCTCGCAGACGCGCGGTGCCGGTGTCGGTGCGGTGAGTGTCTCCTCGTCGGGCACCTTCGGCGGCAACAAGCTGACCTTCAATGCCAATGTCGGCGATGGCGCCGGCCTTGGCCTCAAGGGCGGCGGCACCGTGACGACGGCCGGCACGCCGTCACTGGTGCTCGACTTCAATGGCGTCGTGCCGTTCGGCCTGCTCAGCCAGAAGCTGGCCGCGCAGGGCCTGTCTTTGTCTGGAACCGCCAATGTCAACGTGCAGGTGCGCGGTCCGGCGACATCGCCCGTCATCGGCGGCAGCATCAGCACCTCGGGTGCGCGCCTTGTCGATGCGCGCTCCGGCCTCGCCGTCAACGATCTCGCCGCCGATGTCTCGATTGCCGGCGGCGTCGCCAGGATCAACCGGCTGACCGGAACGCTGTCAACGCGCGGCAGCCTGTCGGCCAGCGGCACGGTCGGCATCAACCCGGCGCAGGGTTTCCCGGCCGACCTGTCGATCAAGCTGGTCGACGGCCGCTATACGGACGGCAGGGTGGTGACCGCCAATCTCGGCGGCGACCTGACGATCAAGGGACCGCTGACCTCCGCACCGGTCATCGCCGGCACCGTCAATCTCGCCAAGACGGTGATCACCGTTCCCGACAAATTGCCGGGCTCGCTGGCGGCGCTCGACGTCAAGCACAAGAACGCGCCGGGCGCGGTCAAGGCGCAGGACAAGGCGCTGCGGCCGCCGACGACCAGCGGCAAGGGCGGCGGTAGCGGCCTTGCGCTCGATGTCACGGTCAACGCGCCGAATCAGATCTTCATCCAGGGCAGGGGCGTTGATGCCGAACTTGGCGGCTCGCTGAAGCTGACCGGCCCGGCCTCGTCGCCGCAAGCGGTCGGCACCTTCACCTTGCAGCGCGGACGACTGTCGATCCTCGGCAAGCGGCTGACCTTCACCGAAGGCACGGTCGGGTTTTCCGGCTCGCTGGTGCCCTATCTCAATTTGACGGCGACCACGACGACGACCAGCGCCACCGTCACCATCGTGGTGTCGGGCGAAGCGACCAATCCGAAGTTCACCTTCTCCTCGGTGCCGGCGCTGCCCGAGGATGAGGTGCTGGCGCAATTGATCTTCGGCCGCTCGATGTCGAACCTGTCGCCGCTGCAGATCGCCCAGCTCGCCGAAGCGGCGGGGCAGCTGGCCGGCGTCGGCGGCTCGACGTCGCTGCTGGAAAACCTGCGCAGCGCCATTGGCGTCGACGATCTCGACGTCACCACCGACGACCAGGGCGGCACGGCGGTTTCGGCCGGCAAATACCTCAACGACCGCACCTATGTCACCATCCAGAAGGGCGACAAGCCTGGCTCGGGCAAGGCGACGATCGACCTCAATGTCGGGCGCGGCGTCAAGCTGCGCGGCGAGGCCAACGATGCCGGCGAAGCCAAGGGCGGCATCTTCTACGAGAAGGAATACTGACAGTCCGGCGGGGCTTTTGGCCTCATGGTGGATCGATTCTGGTGCTGTGCGGGCCAGAGTAAATGTCTCAGTTTAATCGACTATCGCGATTCCAGAAGAATCCGTCGGACAGTAGCAAATTTGCGCCAAGACTGTCGTTATCACGCGAACCGCTCCCCTTTCAAAGTTGCACATTCCCTAACATGTTCTCAATCCACGCCGTCTTTGACATCATGGCCTGGATGCGGAATGTTAAAAGGCGGAAAGCCAACAATGGGAGTTAAGTCATGACAATTTATAAGAGTAATGGCGATCGCGTTCCGGATCACATCCTGGCCATGGCCGAAGAAGCCAAGGCAGGCAAGGTGGACCGCCGCGAATTCCTGGCCATGGCCAGCGTCTTCGGCGCATCGACGGCAATGGCTTACGGCTTGCTCGGCCTCGCCGATCCGACGCCGGCGAAGGCCGAAGAGGTAAAGGGCAAGAAGGGCGGCACGCTGAAGATCGCCCAGTGGATCAAAGATCCCAAGGACCCGCGCAAGGCCGACTGGTCGGAAATCGCCAATGCCGAGCGCCAGGCGCTCGAGCCGCTGGTCAAGTACACCTCCGAATACACGTTTCGCCCCTATCTGCTGGAAAGCTGGGACGTCAACGACGACGCCACGCAGTACACGCTGCATGTGCGCAAGGGCGTCACCTGGTCGAATGGCGATGCCTTCACCGCCGATGACGTCATCTTCAACCTGAAGCGCTGGGCTGACAAGAAAGCCGAAGGCAATTCCATGCCCGGCCGTCTCGGCTCGCTGGTCAAGGACGACAAGCTCGACGAAAGCGCCGTGACCAAGCCGGACGACCACACGGTCGTGCTTAAGCTCAGCAAACCGGACATCGCGCTGATTCCGAACATGTGCGACTATCCCGGGCTGATCGTCCACAAGACCTTCGATGAGAAGGGCGGCGACTTCAAGGCCTGCCCGATCGGCACCGGTCCGTTCGAACTCGTCTCCTACGATGTCGGTCAGAAGGTGGTCTACAAGCGCCGCACCGATGACAAGTGGTGGGACGGCGAAGTGTTCCTCGATGGCCTGGAATTCATCGACTACGGCACCGATCCGGCAGCCATGGTCAGCGCTTTCGAGGCCGGCGAAGTGCACACCAACTTCGAGACTTCGGCCGACTATGTGTCGATCCTCGACGGCATGGACCTGGTGAAGTCGGAAATCGTCACCGCGTCGACCATCGTCTGCCGCACCAACGTCAACAACAAGCCCTATGGCGACCAGAAGGTGCGCAACGCGCTGCAGCTTGCGGTCGACAACAATGTCGTCTTGCAGCTCGGCTACGGCAATGCCGGCTCGGTCGCCGAAAACCACCATGTCTGCTCGATCCATCCGGAATATTACGAGCTGCCCAAGGTTGCCCGTGATCCGGCCAAGGCGAAGGCGCTGATGGCGGAAGCCGGCCAAGCCGACTTCGAACACGAGCTGATCACCGTCGACGAAGACTGGCACAAGAACACCGGCGATGCGATCGCCGCCCAGCTGCGCGACGCCGGCATCAAGGTGAAGCGCACCGTTCTGCCGGGTTCCACGTTCTGGAATGACTGGACGAAGTATCCGCTGTCGATGACCAACTGGAACATGCGTCCGCTCGGCGTCCAGGTTCTGGCCATCGCCTATCGCACCGGCGAGGCCTGGAACGAGGCCGGCTGGTCGAATCCGGACTGGGATGCCAAGCTCAATGCGGCGCTCGCCGTTGCCGACGCCGCCAAGCGCAAGGACATGATGAAGGACATCGAGCAGATCCTGCAGGATTCCGGCATCATGATCCAGCCGTACTGGCGCAAGCTCTACAGCCACTCGGTGAAGGCGGTGCAGAACTACAAGATGCACCCGACCTTCGAGCGCGACTACGGCAAGGTCTGGCTCGACCAGGCTTGATATCGCATCGACATGGAGGGAAGGGGCTCGCTCCCTTCCCTCGCTCTTTGCATTGTCCGTCCCTGCTGGTCCGCACATTCTCAAAAAAGTTGCGGACTCGCGGGCAAGGCCATGCAACAAAAACAGGGTTGATCGCATCCGAAGGCCTGTTTGACAGCCAGCCCCGCCGGTCACGGCAGGGTTGGCTTTCATAGCCGGCTCAAACCCCAACCCATCGGCAGGGGGCCGCCATGCTTTCCTTCGTTATCAGGCGTCTTGGCACCATGGCATTGACGATGCTGTGCCTGACCATGGTCGTCTTCTTCCTGATCAACCTCGAACCCAATCTGAAGAAGCTGGCGATCAGCCAGACCGAAATGCATACGTCGGCCGAGCAGCTCGAGAGCTGGCTGGTCAACCATGGCTACCGGCAGAACTTCTTCGTCCGCTACGGCCAGTGGCTTGGCGTCTTGCCCAAGCAGCCGGTAACCGACCCGGCGACCGGTAAGCCGGCGCAGCGTTTCTCCTTCTGCAACGATCCGCTCGTGCCGACCTTTGCCGGCGTTTTCCAGGGCGATTTCGGCTGCTCGACCAAGTTCAAGGCGACCGTCGCCTCAAAACTGTTTCCGGCACTCGGCGCTACCGGCATCCTGATGTTCTGGGTGCTGGCGGTGATGGTGCCGATCTCGCTGCTGATCGGCATTCTGGCCGGCATGCGTGAGGGGTCGCGAACCGACCGGGTGCTGTCCGTGGCGTCGATCGCCTCGACGGCGACGCCTGAATATGTGTCGGGCGTCATCTTCACCGTCATCTTCGCCTCATGGCTAGGCTGGCTGAACGGCTCGGCGGCTTCGGCCAGCCAGGGCATCACCTTCTACAATTTCACACTGCCGGTGATGACGCTGGCGATCTACGGCATCGGCTATATCGCCCGCATGACGCGAGCTTCGATGGTCGAAGTGATGACGCAGCAATATATCCGTACCGCGCGGTTGAAGGGTCTCTCCTTCGGCAGCGTGGTGGTCAAACATGCCTTGCGCAACGCGCTGATCGCACCGTTCACCGTCATCATGCTGCAGTTCCCTTGGCTGCTCACCGGCGTCGTCATCGTCGAGGTGATGTTCCGCTACCAGGGCTTCGGCTACACGCTGGTCGAGGCGGCCGGCAACAACGATATCGACCTTTTGCTCGGCTGCTCGCTGGTCTCGGTGTTCATCGTCTTGATCACGCAGCTCATTTCCGATGTCGGCTACGCATTTCTCAATCCGCGTATCAGAGTTCAGTAGGGAGCGAAGCCGATGCCGGTTCAATACATCAGTGGCTTCACCGTCGTTTTCGAAGTGCTGTCGCGCTTCTGGCCGGTCTGGATCGCGCTCGTCATCGTCATGGGCGCGAGCTTCGCCTACAAGAAGAAGCTGGCGCTCTACGGCCAGCTGTTCGACAGCGGTGTCGGCATCGTCGGCGTCGGCATCTGCCTGTTCTGGCTGTTCACGGCGATCTTCGCCGCGACCATATCGCCCTTCGATCCGCTGGCCCAGATTCCGATCATGAAGGACGTGCTGCCGGGCGCCGTCGAACCGCAGTCGGGGCTGACCTATCTGTTCGGCGGCGACAAGCTGGCGCGCGACGTGTTTTCGCGCATGGTCTATGGCAGCCAGATCGTGCTGATCATCGCGCCTGCCGCGACCGGCTTCGCGCTGATGGTCGGCATCACGCTCGGCCTGCCCGCCGGCTATTACGGCGGCAAGATCGACACCGTGCTGTCGTTCCTGGCCAACCTTGTGCTCGCCTTCCCGGTGATCCTGCTGTTCTACCTCTTGGTGACGCCGGGTATCATGGACACGCCGATCCCGTACGGCATGGCCGGCGTGTTCTTCCTGTTCCCGATCATCTTCTTCAGCGTGCTGTTCTGGACCCGCTACAAGAACCGGCCCGACCGGCTCTACATCCTGCTCGGCATCACCCTGATCCTCGGTGGCTGGATCTATCTCGGCCTTGTGTTCGATAAGGACCCGCTGCACATCGTCCATATCGATCCAAACCAGCTCAACATCTTCGTGGCGGTGGTGTTCGCCTCCAGCCCCGGCGTGTTCCGCATCGTGCGTGGCCTGGTGATGGACATCAAGACGCGCGACTATGTGGCGGCGGCGCAGACGCGCGGTGAATCGCCCTGGTACATCATGCTGTGGGAGATCCTGCCCAATGCGCGCGGGCCATTGATCGTCGATGCCTGCCTGCGCATCGGCTACACCACCATCCTGCTCGGCACGCTCGGTTATTTCGGCCTTGGCCTGGCGCCGGAAAGTCCGGACTGGGGCACCGCGATCAAGGACGCCAGCCGCCTGCTGCGCTCCTTCATCCATCCGGCGCTGCCGCCGACCATCGCACTGATGTCGTTCGTGCTGGGCTTGAACCTGCTCGCCGACTCGCTGCGCGAACAATCGATGAAAGACTGATGTCGCGGGTTTCGACCCGATGGGCCTGAGAGAAACAGGTCTGGAAGAACCAGGATTGGAGCGACCCATGAACGAGGCAGTTCGAAATCCCGCCAAGCCGACCCCCGGGCCAACCAAAGGGCCGATCATCGAGATCGAGAACCTGTCGATCTCCTTC
>NZ_RZRP01000192.1:0-8686 GCF_003997795.1 Mesorhizobium sp. M7A.F.Ca.US.005.03.2.1
CTCCAACATCGGGAAGATCGTCGGCGGCAAGATCAAGTTCCAGGGCAAGGACATGGGCGAACTCTCCGACGAGGAGTTGCGTTCCATCCGCGGCAACAAGATCGCCATGATCTACCAGGAGCCGATGGCGAGCCTGAACCCGGCGATGAAAGTCGGCCAGCAGCTGATGGAAGTGCCGCTGATCCACGACAAGGTGTCGAAGGAAGAGGCCTATAAACGCGCCCTCGATATGGTGCGCTCGGTCAAATTGCCCGATCCCGAGCGTATGATGCGCTCCTATCCGCACCAGCTCTCCGGCGGCCAGCAGCAGCGCATCGTCATTGCCATGGCGCTGCTGTCGAAGCCGGCGCTGCTTTTGCTCGACGAGCCGACGACGGCGCTCGACGTGACGGTGGAGGCGGGCATCGTCGATCTGGTCAAGGGGCTGGGCGAAAAGTTCGGCACGTCGATGATCTTCGTGTCGCACAATCTCGGCCTGATCCTGGAAACCTGCGATCGCATCACCGTGATGTATTCGGGCGAAGCGGTGGAGACCGGCAAGATCAAGGACGTGTTCGACCGGATGCGCCACCCCTATACGCAGGGGCTTTTCCGCTCGATCCCGCTGCCGGGCGCCGACAAGAACTCACGGCCGCTGATCTCCATCCCCGGACAGCTGCCGCTGCCGCACGAGCGGCCCAAGGGCTGCAATTTCGGCCCTCGCTGCCACCATTTCGTCGAGGGTGTCTGCAACGCCGCCGAAATCCCGATGATCGAGGTCGCTGGTCACGAAGGCCATTTCTCGCGCTGCGTGCGCTTCAACGAGATCGACTGGGAAGCGCTGCCACCCGGTGCCAAGAAGGTCAATGAGCGCGTCATGCCCGGCGCGCCGGTGCTCAAGATCGAGGACCTCAGAAAATATTACAGGGTCGGCGGCAGCGAGGTGTTCGGCTCGAGCGAGGGCCGCGTCGTCAAGGCCAACGAGACGATCTCGTTCATGGCGCGCGAATCCGAGACGGTCGCCATCGTCGGCGAATCCGGCTGCGGAAAGTCGACGCTGGCCAAGGTGCTGCTCGGGCTGGAGACGGCAAGTGCCGGCACGGTGACGCTGGGCAACACGGAAATCCAGTCGACGGGGATCGACAAACGGAGCGTCGACACGGTGTCGTCGATCCAGATGGTGTTCCAGAATCCGTTCGACACGCTCAATCCCAGCCATTCGGTCGGTTCGCAGATCATCCGCACGCTGGAGAAGTTCAATGTCGGCAAGACGGTTGCCGATCGCCGCAAGCGCATGCTGGAGCTGCTCGACCTGGTGAAGCTGCCGCGGGCATTCGAAACCCGCAAGCCGCGTCAGCTTTCGGGCGGCCAGAAGCAGCGCATCGGCGTGGCGCGAGCCTTTGCCGGTGACGCCAAGGAGGTGGTGGCCGACGAGCCGGTCTCGGCATTGGACGTGTCGGTGCAGGCGGCGGTGACCGAACTGCTGATGGACATCCAGCGCAAGAACAAGACGACGATGCTGTTTATCAGCCACGATCTGTCCGTCGTTCGCTACATCGCCGACCGCGTCGTCGTCATGTATCTCGGCTACATCGTCGAGCAAGGCACGACCGACCAGATCTTCGCACCACCCTATCATCCCTATACCGAGGCGCTGCTGTCGGCGATTCCGATCGCCGACACGAGTGTCGTGAAGAAGCACATCGTGCTGGAAGGCGACATCCCGTCGGCGATGAACCCGCCATCCGGGTGTCCGTTCCAAACCCGTTGCGGCTACAAGAAGCTGGTGCCGGACAATCTCTGCGAGACCAAGGTGCCGCCGGTCAAGCATCTCGGCGACGGTCATATGAGCCTGTGCTGGCTCTCCGACGACGTGCTGGCCAAGATGGAGCCCGTGATCAAGTTCGACAAGGAACACGCCGCGCACGAAGGTATGCCGGACGACGCGCCGCATGGCGATGGCCCCGGTTTTGCTGGCACCCCACCAAAGCGTCCGCGCGGTAAAAGGCCGAGCTGACCGTCCGAAGATCGAGATCAACGATGCGGCAAGGTCAGTTCCCGCACTCGCTCAACTGCTGGGCATAGTCCCGCGCCATCTTGTCGGTGGCCCGGGCATAGCCCTGCACACCGGCATCGCCCCTGTTGCCGCGGCCATAGGCGGTCCAGCCGAGATAGTAGGCAAGGTAGAGATTGTAGGTGTCGTTGCGGGCGACGCCGTAGGTGTCAGATGTCTTGGAATGATACCAGCCGACGAAATCGACCGCATCGGCGAATTTCGTCCGCCGCGCCGCCCAGTTGCCGGTCTCGCGCTGATATTGCGACCAGGTGCCGTCCAGCGCCTGCGAGAAGCCGGTGGCCGTGGAGACGTGCTTCCACGGAATGAAGCCGAGCAGCTTGGTACGCGGCGGCCTTGCATTGCTCTTGAAGCCCGATTCCTTGCGCACCGTCGCCATCAGTACGGGAACGGGGATGCCATATTTCTGTTGGGTGCGCTCGGCGGCAGACTGCCAGTTGTCGAACCAGCCGTCATTCTGGTCGAAGACGGCGCAGACATTGTTGATGTGGCTGGGCGGCGTGGCGCAGGCCGAAAGCGCCAGCAACACGCAAACCGCACCAATTTTACTAAAACTCGAACTACGCATCGGCAGAGCAATAGGCCGAAATCATAAAGGGAATCTTGCAGCGTCCATTAACGCTTCGCCCGAGCGGTCGCTCGAGGAAATCCCATATCAACAATCCGACATATTTCGTCGTATTCTATAAATGGATACTGCGGAGATGCCGCCGTGGCTAAAATCACGCCCGCAAACGGCGTATTTATGACAGCTTACCTGGTTTGCCGGGGCTTTGATGCCAGGCATGAACGAACCAAGACGCAAACGCGGCGCCGAGCGCACCAGCAATCGGGGGCCATCGGCCATTCCGCAACTGCCGCTCAGGCGGGTGACCAATCCCTATCCGCCAATGGCCATGCTGTCGCCCGATCAGATCGAGCAGATCCATCAGGCGTCGATGCACATATTGGAGAATTTCGGCATCGAGGTGATGAGCCCGCGGGCGTTGTCGCTGTTCGAGAAGGCCGGCGCCAGGGTCGACCATGCCTCAGCGAATGTCCGCATCGATCGCGGCCTGATCGAAGACGTGCTGAAGACCACGCAGCCCAGCTATGTGTTGACGCCGCGCAACCCGGCCAACGCGGTTCATCTGGGCGGCAACACCATTAATTTCACCCTCGTTGCCGGGCCGCCCAATGTCCATGACATGGAGCGCGGCCGCCGCGCCGGCAATTTGCGCGACTATTCGGATCTCACACGGCTGGCGCAGCATTTCAACTGCATCCACATGCTGGGCAACCAGGTCTGCGCGCCGGTGGAGCTGCCGGCAAACTCCCGCCATCTCGACACTTATTTCACCAATCTGACGCTGACCGACAAGAGTTTCCACGTCTCGGCGATCGGCCGGGGCAGGGCATTGGACGGCATCGAGATGATGGCGATTTCGCGTGGGCTGACGCTCGACCAGATGCGCGACGATCCCGGCATCACCACCATCATCTCGGTCAACTCGCCGCGCCGCTTCGACGAGATGATGGCCGAAGGCCTGATGACCATGGCCGAGTTCGGCCAGTCGGTGGCGGTGACGCCGTTCACGCTGATGGGGGCGATGAGCCCGGTGACGCTGGCCGGGGCGCTGGCGCAGCAGAATGCCGAGGCGCTGTTCGGCGTCGTGCTGACGCAGCTTGTCCGTCCGGGCGCGCCGGTCATGTATGGCGCCTTCACCTCCAATGTCGACATGAAGTCGGGCGCGCCGGCCTTCGGCACGCCTGAGAACACCAAGGCCAACATTGCGTCAGGGCAACTGGCGCGGCGCTACGGGCTGCCCTACCGCACGACGCCGGGCTCGGCCTCCAACGCCGCCGATGCGCAGGGCGCCTATGAGACGCTGATGGCACTGTGGGGCGCGGTGCTCGGCCACGGCAACCTCGTCTACCACGCCGCCGGCTGGCAGGAGGGCGGGCTGACGGCGTCGTTCGAAAAACTCATCATCGATGTCGAGATGATCCAGCATATGATGGAGTTCTTGCGCCCGATCGAAGTCAATGAGGCGGAACTCGCCGTCGAGGCTTTGGGTGCGGTGCCAACCGGTGGGCATTTCTTCGGCGAGCCGCACACGCTGGAGCGCTACGCCACTGCCTTCTACCAGCCGATGCTGTCCAACTGGCAGAATTACGAAGCCTGGCAGGAAGCCGGCGGCCTCGACGCCACGGCACGCGCAACGCGGCTGTGGAAGAAAGCGCTGGAGGACTATGTCGAGCCGGTGATGGATATCGCCGTGCGCGAGGCGCTAGAGGCTTACATGGCCAGGCGCAAGGAAGCGATCGGGCAGGGAGAGCCGTGATCGTTCCCAGCTTGAATCCATTCACCCATTCAACTCACTGATATCAGAGAAAAAATCCATGAAATCGCATGCAAAGGTCGTGGTCATTGGCGGTGGCGTCGTCGGATGCTCCGTGTTGTTCCATCTCGCCCGCCACGGCTGGACCGATGTTGTCCTGCTGGAGCGCGACGAGCTGACCTCAGGCTCGACCTGGCACGCGGCCGGGGGCATGCACACCATCAATGGCGACCCCAACGTCGCCAAGCTGCAGAAATACACGATCAATCTCTACAAGGAGATCGAGGAGCTTTCCGGCCAGGCGACCGGCGTGCATCTGACCGGTGGCGTGCTTCTGGCAGCGACCGAGGCGCGGCTCGACTGGCTGCGCGGCGTCGTCGCCAAGGGCCGCTATCTCGGCATAGAGCTCGAGGAGATCTCGCCCAACGAAGCGGCCGAACTGATGCCGCTGCTCGATCCCAAGCAGTTCGTCGGCGCGGTCAGGAACAAAGAGGACGGCCATCTCGATCCCTCCGGCGTCACCCACGCCTATGCCAAGGCCGCGCGGAAACTTGGGGCGGAAGTGGAGCGTTTCACCAAGGTCGAGGACATCGTGCGGCGCCCTGACGGGCTGTGGCGGGTCATCACCAACAAGGGCGAGGTGGTGGCCGAGCATGTCGTCAACGCCGGCGGCCTGTGGGCGCGCGAGGTCGGCCGCATGGTCGGCCTCGAACTGCCGGTGCTGGCCATGGAGCACATGTACCTGATCACCGAGGATATGCCGGAGGTCGCCGCCTGGAACGCCAAGACCGGCACCGAGATCATCCACACGGTCGACTTCGACGGCGAGCTTTACCTGCGCCAGGAGCGCGGCGGCATGCTGATGGGCACTTACGAAAAGGCCAACAAGCCATGGTCCGAATACCAGACGCCATGGAATTTCGGCCATGAATTGCTGGCGCCCGACATCGACCGCATCGCGCCGTCGCTTGAGGTCGGCTTCCGCCATTTCCCGGCCTTCCAGAACACGGGCATCAAGCAGATCATCAACGGGCCTTTCACCTTCGCGCCCGACGGCAACCCACTGGTCGGGCCGGTGCGTGGCCTGCCGGGCTTCTGGGTCGCCTGCGGTGTCATGGCGGGGTTTTCGCAAGGCGGCGGCGTCGGCCTCGCTTTGTCGAACTGGATGATCGAGGGCGATCCCGGCGCCGACATCTGGGCGATGGATGTCGCGCGCTACGGCGACTGGGCGACGATGGCCTATACCAACGCCAAGGTGCGCGAGAATTATTCCAGGCGCTTTTCGATCCGCTTCCCCAATGAGGAGCTGCCCGCCGGGCGGCCGCTGAAGACGACGCCGGTCTACGACCTGCTGTCGGCCAAGGGTGCGCAATGGGGCGTTGCCTATGGACTGGAAGTGCCGCTGTGGTACGCGCCGGAAGGCGTCAAGGACGAATTCTCCTGGCGCCGCTCGAGCGATTTCACGCAGGTCGCCAAGGAGGTCGCCACAGTTCGCGACGGTGTCGGCCTGTCGGAGATTTCGAGCTTCGCCAAATACAAGGTGACGGGTGAGGGAGCGGCCGCTTGGCTCGACCGGATGCTTGCCTGCAAACTGCCCAAGCCCGGCCGCATGACGCTGGCGCCGATGCTGAAGGAAGACGGCAGACTGATCGGCGATTTCACCCTCGCCAATCTCGGAAGCGAGGGCTGGTTCCTCGCCGGCTCCGGCATCGCCGAGCAATACCATATGCGCTGGTTCGAGAAGCACCTGCCTGACGATGGATCGGTCCGCATCGAGGCGCTGGGCGCGAAGCTCACCGGTCTGTCGATCGCAGGCCCGAAGGCGCGGGATGTGCTGGCAAAGGCGACGCGCTCGGATGTCTCCAATGCGGCCTTTTCCTTCATGGCCATTGGCCGGATGGATATCGGCATGGCGCCGTGCCTGGTCGGCCGTGTGAGCTATACCGGCGATCTCGGCTACGAGATCTGGGTGGCGCAGGAATACCAGCGCGCCGCCTATCAAGCGCTGATGGCGGCGGGCGGGGAATTCGGCATCGGCCTGTTCGGCTCGCGCGCCCTCAATGCGCTGCGGCTGGACAAGAATTACGGCTCATGGGGGCGCGAGTACCGGCCGATCTACGGGCCGCTGGAAGCGGGGCTCGACCGCTTCGTTGCTTACGGCAAGGACGCCGATTTCATAGGCAAGGCCGCGGCGCTGGCCGAGCGCAGGCAGGGCGGCAAATTGCGCCTGCGCGCTTTTATCGTCGATGCCGACGATGCCGATGTCATTGGCGATGAGCCGATCTGGTTCGATGGTGCGGTGCGCGGCTGGGTGACGTCGGGCGGCTATGCGCATCATTCGAAGAAATCCGTCGCCGTCGGCTATGTGCCGAAGGAGATCGCTGATGAGAGCGACGGCTTCGAGATCGAGCTGCTGGGCAAGCGCCATGCGGCGCGCATTCAGGCGGTGCCGCTGTTCGACGCCAATTTCGAACGGATGCGTGCTTGAAGCGCTTCGGCTTCGCCGATGCGCTTCAGATTCCTGTTTTGTGGATGTCGTTGTCCCAAAACCGCTGGGCACTTTTGGGCGACATGCACCAGGCCCGCATCCTCTTTCTGGCGTCAGGCGCTGCGGCGGCTGTCCAGCGCGAAGGCGCCGGCGCCGGCAAACACCAGATAGAGGAAGATGAAGCAGAACGAGATCGCCGAATCGCCGCCATTGTTGACCGGGAAGAAGTCGCGCGGCATGTGCGCCATGAAATAGGCGATCGCCATTTCGCCGGCCAGAAGGAATGCCACCGGTCGCGTGAACAGGCCCAGCGCGAGCAGGATGCCGCCGGAGAATTCGAGGATGGCGGCAGTCGTGGTCAGCCCGGAAAGGGCGTGGGGATCGACGCTGACGGGGAAGTTGAACAGTTTCTGGCTGCCATGCTCGATGAACTGCAGCGCGGTCATGATGCGCAACACGCCGAGCGCCTGCGGCTGGTATCTGGAGAGGCTTTCGAAAAGCTTCATAATGACTCCATTTTCAATCCGTCCGGCCCATAGATTATCGCCCAGGAATGGACCATTCACTTCCCATGGCCTGGCGTCAACAATCGGTGATTGAAAATGTCCCCAGCTTGACCCTTCATATTTTTCCCGCCAAGGTTGCATTTATATCGTTGTGGTTGTATTAGTGCGGCCACTCTAGAAATGTGGGTTCCCTTTGCCATGAAAAAAGTCGCCATCAGCCTCTTCGCAATTCTTGCAGGCACCAGCTTTGCCATGGCCGAGGACGCCGGCTGTGAGGCCTTCAAGTGGCCCGTGACGCGGGAGCAGACCCTGTTTGCCGCGGCACCGGCAACGCCGTCCGGAGCGGCACTGGCGGTTGGTGCGGCTGCGGACCTGGCGCTGGTGCCGGTAGAGAAAGCCGGTTTTGCGGTAGCGCCCGAACGTGCGCCGGCATCAGACAGTTTCGGGGCCATCGCCAGCGTGGAGGTGCCATCCGAGGGAGCCATCCAGATAAGTCTCTCGGGGGAGGCCTGGATCGATGTCATCCAGGATGGCCAGGCCATCAAGTCGGCGGGCTATAGTGGCGTGAAAACATGCCCTGGCATCCGCAAGAGCGTGCGCTTCAAGCTTGCGCCCGGCCCGGCCACCGTCCAGTTCAGCGGCGCGAAAAAAGCTGAGTTGAAGGTTGCGGTGCTGGCGCCGGAATGAGGCGGCGCCAGGCAGGGGGAGAGGCCTTCATCGGTGGTCCGATGAAAGCCCGCACTTTGTGTCAGCGGTGTTCGATCGCCGTCAGCGGACTGGCGCCATCAAGGCGAAGTGCGCGCCTTGCGGGTCCTGGCACTGCACGATCCAGCTGCCGCCGGGGACCTCCATCGGCCCCATCAGGATCTTGCCGCCATTGTCGGTGACCCGTTTGGCCGCCGCGTCGATGGCCGCAACGTTGAAGTAGAATTGCCAGACCGGGACCGGGATCTGCGCGGGCTTGTTCATGATGCCGCCGCCGGATTCGGGGCCGGCCGTAAAAGTCTGGTACGTGCCCATCGGGCCCATGTCGAAATCGCCGGCGTCGACCCAGCCGAACTGGTCGGAATAGAAATCGAACGCGGCTTTCCAGTCCGACGTGTAAAGCTCGTGCCAGCCGATGTGGCCCGGCGTGCTGGCCGGCACGACAGGCTGGTCGGGACCGTTCGGCTGCAGGAACATGAAGGTCGCGCCTTGCGGATCGGCGACGACGGCAAAGCGGCCGACGCCCGGAATGTCGTCGGGCTGGCGGTGAACGGTGCCGCCGGCTTTCTCCAGCGATGCAGTTGCGGCATCGACATCCCTGGTGTGGATATAG
>NZ_RZRP01000193.1:0-8642 GCF_003997795.1 Mesorhizobium sp. M7A.F.Ca.US.005.03.2.1
GGTGCAAGGCATCGGCCGACGCCGCCGGCGTCTCGGCGGAGGTCGTGCATGTCGAGGACAAGCGGCCCGCCGAAGCCATTCTGGAACTGTCGCAGGCCCTGGGCTGCGACCTGATCGTCATGGCTTCGCACGGCCGCCGCGGGCTGGGCAAGCTGCTCCTCGGCAGCCAGACGGCGGAAGTGCTGTCCTACACGGAGATCCCGGTGCTGGTCGTGCGCTAGGGCTACTACGGATCGCATGCTCCATCGAACCGGGTAATGACAATGTCGTTACGCTGTGCTAGATATGCGCGACGAAGGAGCCGTCCATGCCAACGTCACATCATCCGGTGCCGAAGAGCGTTCCGCTCAACATCCGCGTCAAGCCGGAAGTTCGCAATCTGATCGACCGCGCAGCCGAATTGCTCGGTAAGAATCGCACCGACTTCATGCTTGAAGCCTCGCAACGCGCCGCTGAGGAAGCGTTGCTCAACCGTCTCGTGTTTACCGTCGAACCGGATGTCTACGCTGCGTTTCTGGCACGCCTCGACGCGCCGCCGCAGCCCAACGACCGATTGCGCCGCACGATGACGACAAAGGCTCCGTGGGAAGCTGCGTGACGCTGTCGGTCCCGGTTCCACTCGCGGATCATCACGAACTCGGGGAATTTTCGTCGGGCATTACAGCGCTCGACGATTGGTTGAAAAAACGTGCTCGCACCAATCAAGCGGGCGGTGCATCCCGGACCTATGTGACTTGCAAAGGCAACCGTGTGATTGGCTACTATGCCGTTGCCAGCGGCGCCGTGAAAATGGTCGAAGCTTCCAGCCGTTTCCGGCGCGACATGCCCGATCCGATCCCCGTCGCAGTGCAAGGCAGGTTGGCCGTAGACCAAGCCTATCACGGTCGGGGCATCGGGCGGGCGCTGGTAAGGGATGCCGGTCTACGAATTCTCCAGGCTGCTGAAATACTGGGCATCAAAGGCATAGTGGTGCATGCGATTTCCGACGATGCCCGAGCTTTCTACATCACCATCGGGTTCGAGCCCTCGCCGGTCGAGCCGTTGACACTCATGGTCACGCTCGCTGATCTCAGCGAAAGCATTGGCTGACGACTTCCTGCCAGTGCTCTGGGGAAGTCCGGCGCCTAGAACACCAACTCCCCCACGAGATAGACCCCAAGCGCCAGCAACCCCGCGAAGAACACTTTGCGGAAGGTCTCGACACTCATCTTCTGGCGCAGCGCCTGGCCGGCGAACATGCCGGCCAGCGCCGGCACAAGGGCTGCGACCGAACCGACCATTTGCGCACTCGGCGACGCCAGGGCGCCGGTCCTGAACAACCCGATGGCGAGCGCCGCCGTCGACACGGTGAAGGACAGGCCGAGCGCCTGGATCAGGTCTTCTTTCTCCAGCCGCAGCGACTGCAGATAGGGCACCGCCGGGATGACGAAGACGCCGGTGGCGCCGGTGACCAGCCCGGTCGCCACCCCGACCAGCGGTGACATCAAGGCTTCGCCGCGCGCCGGCGTGGTGAAGCCAAGCTTGAGCAGGCCGAGAATGGCGTAAAGCACCAGCGCCGCACCGAGCCCGGCCGAGGCAACGCCAGAGTGCGTGCCGGTCAGCAGGCCGGCGCCGGCAACGGTGCCGAGCATCACGCCGGCCATCATCGTCCACAGCCGCTTGCACAGCCGGCCGAAGGACGGGCCGGTCAGCAATTGCCAGAAGTTGGTAACCAGCGACGGGATCAGCAGCAGTGCCGCGGCCTGTGCTGGCGGCATCGTTACCGCCAGCAGCCCCATCGCCACGGTCGGCAGCCCCATGCCGACGACGCCCTTGACGAAGCCGGCGGCGAGGAACACGGCGCCGATCCAGGCGAGGATGCCGGCGCTCAGCATGATCGTATCTTCAGGGCCGGATCAGTCATGCAGCAGCATATCGGTTGCGTCGGCATCCGGGCTGGCGGCCTTTGCCGGCGCCGCATCGCGGCTGGTGGATACGACCGTCGCCGCGCATCCCCGCAGGCCTGATCCCGCTCGCGCCATGGCAAGGCCGGCCACGGCAATGGCCAGCACGATCGCCGTGCTTTCAAGAATGCCGAGCCGCCCTGATGTTCGTTCGTTCATCGCAATTCTCCTTCGAAACTGTTTGACGAAAATCCTGGCCGATCACAATGTGGAAGTTGCGCTGCCAGCCTTCGGCCACGACGAAGGCTGGTTGGCCGACCGCCTTCCCGGCGCTGAATATTCGCAGGAGCAAGAGAATGCGCTTCGATCTGGTCGATCTCCGCCTGTTCCTGCTGGTGGCCGAACGCGGCAGCATCACCCATGGCGCCGAGCTTGCCGGACTGGCCCTGGCGTCGGCCAGCGCCCGCATCAAGGGCATGGAGGAGCGGCTCGGCGCGCCGCTGCTGGAGCGCCGGCGCCGTGGGGTGGTGCCGACGGCGGCCGGACAGGCGCTGCTGCATCATGCGCGCGCGGTGCAGAACCAGATCGAAGCGATGACCGGCGACCTCGCCGCCTATGCCACCGGCCTGCGCGCCCGCGTCCGGCTGATGGCCAACACCGCCGCCACAGCCGAGTTGCTGCGCGAGATCCTGCCCACCTTCCTTGTCGCGCATCCCGGCATCGACATCGAGCTCGACGAGCGCCCCAGCCATGAGATCGCGCAAGCCGTGGCCAGTGGTGCGGCCGATCTCGGCATCGCCGCCACCTGGGCCGGCCTTGCGCACCTCGAGCAGAAACCGTTCTTCATCGACCGGCTGGTGGTGATCGCCGCGCGAAACCGGCCCGGCCTTGAAGGCCGCACCGTCAACCTCACTGAGCTTCTCGGCGAATCTTTCGTCGGCCTCAGCACCGGCCATGCGCTGCAGGAGCACATCGCCCGCCAGGCGGCCCGCCTTGGCGGCCATCTGCATGTCCGCATCCGCGTTCCCGGCCTCGACAATGTCTGCCGGCTGGTCGCGCAAGGTGCCGGCATCGCCATCGTGCCGGAAAGTGCCGCGCGCCGCTCGGCACGCTCGCTGCGACGCCTTCGGCTGACCGACGACTGGGCGACGCGCCAGCTCAATCTCTGCGCCCGCCGCTTCGACGATTTGACGCCGCAGGCAAAATTGCTGGCGGCAGCGCTGGCGTGAGCCGGACAGCGAGCACCTATCCCCATCAGCGCTGAATCATTGCCTTGCTTTTCAAATATTCGTGACGTAGCTTGTTTGCACATTGGCAAAAAAATCGCCAAACTTTTTTCCTTTTGTGAAAGACGGGGACTTTGCGGGAACATCTCGATCTGACCGATCGGCGGCTGGTCAAACAGCTGTCGCAGGACGCCCAGCCGGGCATCAACCGGATCGCCGAGATATTGGCGATTTCGGTGCCGACGGTGCGCTCGCGGCTGCGCAACCTGCTCGACCGCAACCTGCTCAAGATCGTCGGGCTGCTGAACCTGACCGAGCGCCCCGAGCTGATCTCCGCCATTGTCGGCATCAATGCCCAAGGGCGCGGCCGGGCCCGCGAACTGGCGCAGCGCATTGCCGAACTGCCCTTCGTCAACTCGGCCTCGGTGGTCACCGGGCGCTTCGATATCATCGTCGACGTGACGGTGGCCGGTGACGTCGCCGATCTCTACCGCGTCACCAGCGAGCTGATCCCCGGCGCCGGCGAGCCAGGCGAAGTCGTGCGCAGCGAGACATTCGTCGTCATGGCGTCCTGCAACAAATGGGTCAGCCTGCCGGAAGGCTGCTGGTCGGACGACCGCAAGGAGCCGGCATGAAGATCGCGGTTCTCGGCGGCCTCGGCTTGCAAGGCCGGGCGGCAATCACCGACCTCGTCGCCAGCGACGGCGTCGAGGAAATCGTCTGCGTCGATACCGCAGCGGACGGCCCGGCCCGGCTTGCCGGCCTGACCGATCTTGCCCGCGTGCGCTTCGTGGTGCCTGAGGGCGCGATCGGCCAGGCCCTGGCCACTGTGCTTGATGATGTCGACGCCGTCATCGACCTGTTGCCGCAGCCGCTGATGCGCGAGGCGGTAAAGGCCGCGATTGCCACGCGCACGCCGCTGGTCACCACCAATTACGCCAAGTCGATCGCCGACCTGGCGCCGGCCGCCGAACAGGCCGGTGTCTCGATTATGACCGAATGCGGGCTCGACCCCGGCATCGACCTCGTGCTCTACGCGCGCGCCGCCAGGCAGTTCGACTCGATTTCTTCGATCGATTCCTATTGCGGCGGCATCCCCGAGCCGAAGGCGATGGCCAAGCCGCTGTGCTACAAGGTGAGCTGGAATTTCGACATGGTCCTGGTCAGCCAGAACCGCGACAGCGTGATGATCGAGGACGGGAACCGTGTCGCGGTGCCTGCCGGCCAGCAGCACGACAATCCGTTCATCCATGAAATCGAGGTTGCCGGTCTCGGCAGGCTCGAAGCCTTCCCCAATGGCGACGCGCTGCACTATGTCGAGATGCTGGACGCCGCAAAAGGGCTGCGCCGCTCCGGCCGCTACACACTGCGCTGGCCGGGATGGTCGGCCTTCTGGGCGCCGTTGAAGGAACTCGGTTTCCTCTCTGAGGACAAGGTGCCCGGCACCTCCAACAGCCCGCGCGAATTCCTTGGCCGGCTGCTCGGCCCGCAATTGCAATACGGCCCCGGCGAAAAGGATCTTTGCGTGATGCGCAATGTCTTTTCCGGCCTCGAAGGCGGCCGCGCCAAGACGGTGACGTCGGACCTGATCATCGAACGCGATCTCGTTTCCGGCCTGTTCGGCATGAGCCTCGGCGTCGGCTATCCCGCCAGCATCGTGGCGCAGATGCTGGCGAGGGGCGAGATCACCAGACCCGGCTTTTTGAACCCGCTGCTGGATGTGCCCGACATCAGGTTCTTCGATGAATTGGCCAGGCGTGGCATCACGGTTTCCGAGACGGTGGCACGGGACTGAGGCGAAAGATTTTCGAACGGTGGCTGCCGCCGGCAACGGCGCTGCCGCTCAAAAAGGAGCCCAAGGAGAACCGCGGGCACACATTAACGACAACAGGGAGGAATACCGAAATGAAGATTGCCAGACTTTTCATCGCCGGAAGACTTTTCATCGCCGGGCTTGCGCTCGCCGGGCTCACCGCTGCGGCCAGTGCGGGTACGCTCGACGACATCACCAAGCGCGGCGAATTGCGCGTCGCCGTGCAGACCCAGGGACCGCCCTTCTCGCTGGTCGGCGCCAATGGCGAACGCACCGGCAGTTCGGTCGAACTGGCCGAACTGATGGCCAAGGAAATGGGAGTGAAAATCACCTTCCTCGACTTCGACTGGGATGGTTTGATCCCGGCGCTGCTGTCGGGCAAGGCCGACCTGCTGGTCGCCGACATGACACCGACGCTGGCGCGCGGCATGAAGGTCGCCTTCACCACGCCTTACATGTACACGGGCAGCACCGTCTTCACCAAGGCCGACAGCAAGTTCAAGACCACCGAGGACTGCAAAGCCAAGGGCACCAAGATCGCCGTGCTGCTCGGCGCCACCGGCGAGAAGGAAGCCAAGAAAGCCTTCCCCGATGCCGACATCAAGAGCTACAAGGGTGGCGGTCCGCTGCTGCTCGACGCCGTCAACAACGGCCAGGCCGACTGCGGCGTCAACGACGTCTCGGCGGTCAAAGGCCAGTCGACCGCCTATCCGGCCGGCACCTTCACCATCATGCCGGACCTTCTGTCGAAGGAGCCGCTTGCCTTCGCCACCCGCTATGATGAGCCGGACCTGTTGATCTGGATGAACCTGTTCCTCAACCAGGTCACTATCGACGGCCGCCTGCAGAAGAACCTCGACTACTGGGTCAATTCCGACGCCTGGAAGAAGGATCACTAAGCAGCGATAAATCCAGGCGGTTTCGCGCGCATCTTAAACGCCGCGAAGCCGCCCGGAATTTCGTTTCATCTGTCGTTTCCTGCGCTCTGGGGATTTCACCCAACGATGCTCGAAAATTTCAGTTTCCGCACCATCGTCGAATACCTGCCGTTGTTCGGACAGGGCCTGGTCACGACCGTGTGGCTGTCGGCGCTGTCCTTTGTCGGCGCGCTCATCGTCGGCATCGTGCTGTGCGCCATGAATCTGCAGCGCGGCTGGCTGTTTCGCGCCCCAGCCAAGGCCTATATCGATGCGGTGCGTGCCACGCCCTTGCTGGCGCAGCTCTATTTTCTTTATTTCGGCCTGCCCCGGCTCGGCTTCGTTCTGCCGGAACTCGTCGTCGGCATCCTCGCGTTGTCGCTGAACAGCGGCGCCTATATCGCTGAAATCATTCGCGCCGGCATCCTGTCGATCCCGCGCGGCCAGGTCGAGGCCAGCGTCGCTTCGGGCATGACCTATGTCCAGCGCATGCGCCTTGTCGTCCTGCCGCAAGCCTTCAAGGTGACGATCCCGCCGCTGCTCGGCCAAGCGATCGTGCTGGTCAAGGATTCCGCCCTTCTGTCGCTGATCTCTGTTTCGGAACTGACACGCGCCGGTCAATTGCTCGCCTCCGACCGCTTCATGCCGGCGGAAGGCTTCCTCACCATCGCCGCCTTCTATCTGCTGCTCTATTACGGCCTGAAAGGGCTGGCTGGGCTCTCCAGCCGCTGGCTCGGCACAGCGGGGGCGCGGACATGATCTGGCAACAACTGCAAAGCCTCGCCGGCTCCTATCCACTGGCCCTGCGCGGCCTCGGCATGACCGTGTTGCTGTCGCTGATCAGCCTGGTGCTCGGCACGCTGCTCGGCTTCGGCCTCGGCATCCTGCGCACCGGCGGCAACCGTCTGATCTCGGGCTTGATCGGCGCCTGGGTCGACCTGATCCGCGGCACGCCGTTCCTGGTGCAGATCTTCCTGATCTTCTTCATCCTGCCGGAGTTCGGCATCGAGCTCGACGCCTTCACCGCCGGCATCATCGCGCTGACCAATCTGGCTGCCTGCTTCATCTGCGAGATCGTCGTCGCCGGCATCCGCTCGGTACCGACCGGCCAGGTCGAGGCGGCACTGGCGTCCGGCCTGTCGCGCTGGCAGCGCATGCGCCAGGTGGTGCTGCCGCAGGCCATGCGCATCGTGCTGCCGCCGCTGGTCGGGCAATATGTGCTGCTGATCAAGGATTCTTCCGTCGTCTCGGCCATCGGCCTCACCGACCTCACCCGCGTCGGCTGGCTGGTGGTGCAGCGTGTGCCCAACGGCCTGCTGGTCTTCTTCCTTGTCGGCGCCGGCTATTTCATCGTCTGCTATCCGCTGATCATGCTGGCCCGCCGGCTGGAGCAGCGCATGGGCGCGGCGCATGGCGAGGTGCAGTTGTGACTTCCAACCTCAAAGGTCCAGAAAACATGACCAAAACGGGCCTTGCCAAAACCGGCATGATCGACTTTCGCGGCGTCAACAAATGGTTCGGCTCGCTCAACGTGCTCAAGGACATCACGCTCAGCGTCGAACCGCGCGAAGTGGTCGTCGTCTGCGGCCCGAGCGGCTCGGGCAAAAGCACTCTGATCCGCTGCGTCAACGGCCTGGAGGCGATCAAGGACGGCGACCTCGTCGTCGACGGCCAGCGGCTCGGCGATCCCGCCACCAACATGACGCAACTGCGCACCGAGATCGGCTTCGTCTTCCAGTCGTTCAACCTCTATCCGCACAAGACGGCACTCGAAAACGTCACGCTCGCCCCAATCCATGTCCGCAAGATCCCGCGCGCCGAGGCTGAAAAAGCAGGCCGCGAATTGCTGGCCAAGGTTGGCCTCGCCGACAAGGTCAATGCCTATCCCGCACAGCTCTCCGGCGGCCAGCAGCAGCGCGTGGCGATCGCGCGTTGCCTCGGCATGCGGCCCAAGATCATGCTGTTCGACGAGCCGACCTCGGCGCTCGACCCCGAGATGATCTCCGAAGTGCTCGACGTCATGGTGGCGGTCGCCGAGGAAGGCATGACCATGATGGTGGTGACGCACGAGATGGGCTTTGCCCGCAAGGTCGCCCAGCGCGTGGTGTTCATGGACGCCGGCGCCATCGTCGAAAGCGGCACGCCCGACGAGTTCTTCTCACACCCCAAGACCGACCGCAGCCGCGCTTTCCTGAGCAAGATTCTGCGGCACTAAAGGCGGGCGGTCAGGTCGCCTCTTCCGCGCTGCCGCCAATCGCAAACGCTGCCGGGCCGCCGCGCCGCCTGAGCAGCGCGATGGCGAGGAAGGCGATGACGCCGCTCGCGGCGACGACCACCAGCACCCACAGGGAATTGGCGACCGATGTCCGCGCCATCATGAAGGCGAGCGCGAACGGCGCGAAGGCCGAGGTGAACTGACGGGCGGCGCTCGCCCATCCCAGCCGCGCGCCATAGCCTTCGCGGCCGAAGAGTTCGAGCGGCAAGGTGCCGCCGACGATGCTGGTGAGGCCGGAGCCGAGGCCGAACAGGAATACGAACACGAAGGCGCCGGGCAGCCATGGCGTGGTCAGCAACAGCGCACACAGCCCGGCCGTGAGCAGTGACGCGGCAATGACGGCAAGGTGCGTCTGCTGCAGCCGCCCGCCAAACAGCATGTTGATCAACCGGCTAGCGACCTGCGCCGGCCCGAACAGGGTCGAGACGAAGAGGCCTGCGGTGCCGAGCCCAAGGGCCGCCGTCAGCGGCACCATGTGGATGAGGATCGCCGACAGCACGAAGCCTTCGGTGGCGAACCCCGCCAGCA
>NZ_RZRP01000194.1:0-8611 GCF_003997795.1 Mesorhizobium sp. M7A.F.Ca.US.005.03.2.1
GGCGAAGTCGCGGTCGGAGATCACAGGCTTGACCCCAGCCGGCAGCTTGACCGCCGAGATGTGGATCGAATCGCCAATGTTGGCGCCGGTGAGATCGACGGTGATGAATTCCGGGATCGCATTGGCCGGGCAGTGGAACTCGACTTCGTGACGCACGATGTTGAGCACGCCGCCGCGCTTGATGCCGGGCGACTTGTCCTCGTTGATGAAGTGGACAGGCACGTCGACATTGACTTCGGTGTCCTTGCCGATGCGCAGGAAGTCGACATGGACAGGGAAATCCTTGACCGGGTCGAGCTGGAAGTCCTTCGGCAGGACCTGGATCTTCTTGCCATCGACATCGATCGTGGCGATCGTGGTCAGGAACCCGCCGCCATGGATCTTGTAGTAGATGTCCTTGTAGGTGAGCGCGATAGCCAGGGGAGGCTGCTTGTCACCATAAATTACTGCAGGCACTTTACCGTTGCGGCGAACTGCACGGGCGGACCCCTTACCGACCTGTTCGCGTGCTTCGGCCTTGAGCTCGTAAGTGTCGTGGCTCATGGCATTTCCTTTCGGTTTGTTCTGGAGCGCTCACGGTGGGCAGAGTGCCTGGACCGTAAACGTCGAAAGCCGACATACCCATGCATGATCTGGTCCGAAAACCGGAATCCACTTTTCGGGATCATGCGGGAAGGCGGCCTTCCGCCGCGTTGCCTCCAAGGGTGTCTACGCGGGTGGCGGCTCTATAGCGGAAGGCGGCCGGAGGTGCAAGCCAAAGGCACGACCGGCCTGGTGCAGCCCAGACGGCCCTATCCGCGCTTTTCGATGACGGCATAGAGCACGTTGCGGTTCTCGCCGAAGAATACCTGCGCCTCGACGGTGTTGCGGTCGACGCTGGCATTGACGATGTTCCACATATCGACCTCCGATCGCAGCAGCAACACCCAGTCCATGAACGTCTCCCGATACCCCGCGTCGGGGGTGCCCTCGGCGTAGTTGGCGAACAGGAATGTTCCGTTCGGCTTCAACATCTGCAGGCAGGTCTTCGTGAGTTTCACCGCGACGTTGTGGGCGAGGTAGTCGTAAAGGCCGGAGGCGTAGATGAAGTCGAATTTGCCGAGCTTGTGGCCCCGCGTGAGCACGGTTCGCACCGAGCCGTCGATGGCTTCGACGGCGGTGCCCTGGAAGTCGCGCGAGATCAGCCCAACGCTCTGGGGATCCTGGTCGAGCGCAACCCAGCGCTTGAGACGGCCCTCCGTCAGGGCGACCGAACGATTGGCTTCCCGCAAATGGCCGGCCGCGATCGCCAGAACCTCGGTTTCCGGTCCGTTCTTGGCCGCGATCTCGTCGACATATCGGGTCAGGAGGTCGCGTCGTTCCCGGGCCGCGACGCATGACGGTACGTTCTGGGTATGGCTATAGAGTGCTTTGCCGACCTCCGAGGCGTTCGCCACGCTCTCTGCCACGTGCGGATCACAATAGATGTAGTCGAGCAACTGCGCGTCGCCGGAATAGCCCCTGGGTTTGGTGAAGGACCAGTGCGTCAGTGGATCCTCGAGAAAATACTTCAGGATCGGATGGTTCTGCGCGACCGGTATCAACGCATGCCAGACGTCGGGATGAACCTTGGAATGCAGGCCATTGAGGAAGGACAGCAAGCGGCCGACGATCTCGGCCGGGTTCTTGTCCTGTTCGACCTGCTCCTGTGTCGCGTGGAGAATGAGGGCAAGCTCCGCGCGCGCGGTTTCGAACGCTTCGCCATGATGCTCGATCTTTCCCCGAGGCAGCGTGCCGGCGAGCATCTCGGCAGTAATCAAGCTTTTGCCATCAAGAACGGTCTGCACGCCATCACTCCATAGTTAACAGTCGGTTAACTTATTGCGTAGAATGCTCCCTTTGCCAATGTCGGGCCGACGGCATTTTAGGTTTATGATTAATTTCCCGCCAACCATGTTCGTTGGTTAATCAGCTTCCGAGCCGGATTCCGGGTTCGAGTTAACGGAAACTTGTCTTGCGCGATTGCATTTGTTTGCCCGGCGTTCGCAATCGCCGTCGCGTCCCAAGGAGCCGGCCCGCGTGGGGGCAGAAGCTGGAAATGAGTTCGGAAAACAAAATCCCTTTCAAAAGGGGTCGATTGTGATGAACGAACACGTGTCATCCGCATTGGCCGATACGGTTGATGCTGAGCCGTACGAGCCGCGCTACGAACTGGGGGCCGACGAACTTCGCGCCCTCTACCGCACCGAAGCCCGGGCGACGCGAAGAGGGGAAGCCAGGCCAGGGCTTTGGATCGCAGTTGCGATCTATCTCTTGTTTTCGGCAACGGATCTGCTGCTGATCCCGGATGTGGCCGCCTATACGATCACGGCGCGCTTCGCGGTCGGCTTGAGCGCGCTTTTGATCCTGGAAGCGCAGCTTCGCCACGGCGTCGGGACGGAATGGCTCGACGTGACCTGCGCCGGGGCCATCATCTTTGGCTATGTTGGTTGGCTGTGTCCGGCGATTATGGGCGCGGACAAGGAAAGCGTCTCTTACTATATGGTCTTTGGGACCATATTCATGATGAGCGCCAATCTTTTCTTTACATTCAATTTCAAGCTTTCTATCGTAACCTCGACAATAATCTTATGTATACTTTATATCGTAAATTACTTTGTTCCATCAACCCTCATATACAAAATGGTATTTGGGGCTTTCTATGTTTCTTGTTTCACGTTCACCTCATATGTGAACTGGAAACTGAACGAGGAACGCTACAACGTCTTCCTGAACGCCCTGGAAGCCAAGATCCAGCACAATGAGGCGACCGAACGCGGCAAGGCCCTGCTGAGGTTGTCGCGGACCGATCCGCTCACGGGTCTGGAGAACCGGCGCGCGATCGACGAGAAGCTGCGAGACTACTGGAACGATTGGCAAAAGGTCGGCACCAGCTTTGGGGCGATCCTCATCGACGTGGACTTCTTCAAGAAGTTCAATGACTGCTACGGCCATCAGGAAGGCGACCGCTGCCTGATCCATGTCGCCAATGCCCTTAGCGATATGATCAAACAGTATAATGGCTCCATCGGCCGCTATGGCGGCGAAGAGTTCATCGTCCTGGCTCGCATGGAGAAAAAGGAGCAGATCCTGGACATTGCGGAAGCCATTTGCAGCACGGTGGAGAACCTGGCTCTGACGCACGAACTGCGGCGCGACGGCGTCTCGATCGTAACGGTAAGCGTTGGCGCCGCATTCACCCGGACGCAGACCGGGGCCAAGCTGGAGAAAATCATTCACGAGGCCGATCGCGCTCTCTATCTGGCAAAAGCCGGCGGCCGAAATTGTGCCCGGCTGTTCGATCCAACCGACCCGCAAAGCAGTGACGAGAGCGAGAACATTGCGGCTTTGCTGAAGATCGCGATCGGCCAGAATCTCGTTTCACTCGTTTACCAGCCTATCCAGGATGTCAAATCGGACCGGGTTGAAGCGGTGGAGGCTCTGATGCGCCTCAAGATGCTCGACGGCACATCGGTTCCGCCGAGCCTGTTCATTCCGGTCGCCGAACGGACCGGTGCGATCCTGGAACTCGGGCGCTGGGCGATAAGGACAGTGTGCGCCGAACTGCTGGCGGACGACCACGTCCGTGTCGTCAGTGTCAACGTCTCCCCGATCCAGCTCAAGACACCGGGCTTCGCGACGTCGGTCGCGACCATTCTGGGCGAGACGGGTGTCGCAGGCAGCAGGCTGGCCTTCGAGATCACCGAAGGGCTGGAGATGGAGATGCACTCCGACATCCTGCGCTGCATCAGCGACCTGAAGCTGCTCGGGATCAAGATCTGGCTTGATGATTTCGGGACCGGCTTTGCGGGCCTTTCGTGGCTTCGCCTGATCGATTTCGATACGGTGAAGATCGATCGCTCGTTTCTGCATGACTGCAGCTCTCCGAGCGGCAAGGCGATGCTGCAGGACATTATCACCCTGGTTCGAAATCGCGGCCACAAAATCCTGGTCGAAGGGGTGGAGACAGACGAGCAGATGGCCCTTATGCGCGAATTCGGCATAGACAAGATCCAGGGCTTCCATGTCGGCCGTCCCGCTCCCGCCGTCAGTTTCCAGGCAAAGCGAGCCATGCGCAAACGGCCATTTGCCGTGCTTAAGTCCGCATGATGGTGGCCTCTTCCGACGTTTGGCTAGCCGTCGTCAAGCCGTGCTAGCGGTCGCCGGTCAACGCGGCGCGTAACGCCTGGATCTGCCGGTTCAGCGCATCGAGCTCAGTCAGCGTCATGCCCGAGCGTTCGACCAAGGCTTCGTTCAGGCAGTTGCATTGGACAAGCAGTGCGCGCCCGGCTGATGTCAGATCGACCTGCACCTGGCGTTCGTCGGTCTGGCTGCGCTGGCGGGTCACCAGCCCGGCCTGCTCCATTCGCTTCACCAGCGGCGTGACGGTGCTCGATTCCAAAGCGAGCCGATGGGCGATGGTGCCGACCGACATGCCGTCGGCCTCTCCAAGCGCGTTCAACACCAGGTACTGCGGATAGGTGATGCCCATCTCGTCCAGCATCGGCTTGTAGGTGCGGTTGATCGCCATGCTGGTGGCATAGAGCGTGAAACAGAGCTGATTGTCCAACGGGAGAGGCACGGCGCATTCCTTTTGCCAATGTGGGCATCATTTCGATACCACGAAAAATGATATCGCGATACATATTTGTGTGGACAAGGGTTTTAGGCCGCGTTAGCTATGTCGTTATCGCGATATTGTTTATCGCGAAAATAACCAGAAGGAGATTGAGATGACCTCGCAAACCAAGCCCGGCTCCGGCAGCGGTACGATCACCACCAGGGACGGAACGCAGATTTACTACAAGGACTGGGGGACCGGGCATCCTGTCGTCTTTCATCACGGCTGGCCGTTGAGCAGCGACGATTGGGACGCCCAGATGCTGTTCTTCGTGTCACAGGGCTACCGTGTCATTGCCCATGATCGCCGAGGCCATGGCCGCTCGACCCAGACGGATATCGGCAACGAGATGGACACCTATGCCGCCGACGTCGCGGAACTCGCAGCCCATCTGGACCTCAAGAACGCCATCCATGTCGGCCATTCGACCGGCGGCGGCGAAGTGGCGCGTTATGTCGCCAAGTATGGCGCCGGCGGCCGTGTCGCCAAGGCGGTGCTGATCGGCGCGGTGCCGCCAATCATGCTCAAGACTGCCGCCAATCCCGGCGGCCTGCCGATCGAAGTGTTCGACGGCTTCCGCTCCGCGCAGGCAGCCAATCGCGCCCAGTTCTTCCGCGACGTTCCATCAGGTCCGTTCTACGGCTTCAACCGCCCGGGCGCAGAGGTATCGCAGGGCGTCATCGACAATTGGTGGCGCCAGGGCATGATGGGCGGCACCAAGGCGCATTATGATTGCATCAAGGCCTTTTCGGAAACCGACTTCACCGAGGATCTGAAGGCGATCGACGTGCCTGTGCTGGTCATGCACGGCGACGACGACCAGATCGTTCCCATCGCGGACTCGGCGCTGCTGACGATCAAGCTGCTCAAGAAGGGCGAGCTCAAGGTCTACAAGGGCTTCCCGCACGGCATGGCCACGACCCATGCAGACATCGTCAATGCCGACCTGCTGGCCTTCTTCAAAGCATAGGCCGTTGGAACGAAAAAAGCACCCGCCGTCCGGCGGGTGCTTTTCCTTGCGTGGGTTTCAGGCCTGATCTAGGCGGCCGCCTGCGCCTTGCGCGCTTCCTTCATGTTGGGCAGGAACACGGTCAGCAATCCAAGGAACGGCAAATAGGAGCAGATCTGGAAGACGAAATCGATGCCCTTCATGTCGGCGACGACGCCGAGCACGGCCGCCGCGATGCCGCCCATGCCGAAGGCGAAGCCGAAGAAGATGCCGGCGATCATGCCGACGCGACCCGGCACGAGCTCCTGCGCAAAGACGACAATGTTGGAGAACGCCGAGGAGAGGATCAGGCCGATCAGCACCGTCAGCACCATCGTCCATTCCAGATTGGCGTAGGGCAGGGCGAGCGTGAAGGGCAGCACGCCGACGATGGAGAACCAGATCATCGCCTTTTGCCCGTAGCGGTCGCCGAACGGGCCGCCGAGCAGGATGCCCAGCGCCGAGGCACCGAGGAACAGGAACAGCATGACCTGGCTCATCTGCACAGAAACGCCGAACTTATGCATGGAATAGAAGGTGTAGTAGCTGGCGAGGCTGGCGATGTAGGCATTCTTGCTCAGCACCAGCAGTGTCAGCACGATCAATGCATTCATCACCTTGCGGCGCGGGAAGGGCGAAACGAAGCTCGCCGCCTTGCGGGTGCCCTGCGCGGCACGCAGCCGGCTGTACCAGCCGCCGACCTGCCACAAAACGATGATGCCGATCAGCGAGCCGACGGCGAACCAGGAAATGCTGGTCTGGCCGAACGGCACGACGATGAAGGCCGCCAGCAGCGGCCCCATGGACTGGCCGAAATTGCCGCCCACCTGGAACAGCGACTGCGCCAGGCCGAAGCGGCCGCCGGAAGCGAAGCGGGCGATGCGCGAGGATTCCGGGTGGAAGATCGCCGAGCCGATGCCGATCAGCGAGGCGCCGATCAGCAGCAGCGAATAATGCCCGGCATAGGCGAGCACGATCAGGCCGATCAGCGACGACGCCATGCCGTAGGGCAGCGAATAGGGCATCGGCCGCTTGTCGGTGATCATGCCGATCAGCGGCTGCAGCAAGGATGCGGTCACCTGGAAAGTGAAGGTCAACAAGCCGATCTGCCAGAAATCGAGGCCATAATTCTCTTTCAGGAGCGGGTAAATGGCCGATAGCAGCGACTGCATGATGTCGTTGATGCAGTGGCAGAAGCTCACCGCCAGGATGACCGTGAAGGCCGTCGCCTGGGCTGAGGCGTGACTGGCGCTCGCCGGTGGGGCGACGCTGGCTGCTGTCGTATCGGTCAAGGTAGGCTCCGTGGTCTTTTTGGCGGGCACGCCCGCAGGCAACTGGCGGACGCTCCTTGCGGCCACCCTAGGGACGGTGCCTTATAAGCCGCTTGCGAGACGACTTCTTTCGTGGTTTGGTCCAATAGTTTCGCAACTGGGCCATAACTAGATGCCGCACGGCAAAGAAGTCTTTCACGCTGGCAATGCCAATCTCGGCCAGTTGCACGAGAGCCGCTGGCAGTGGCTTGAGCAAGTGGCCGGGCCGGGGGTGGCATTGCCGACCGAATATCCTGACGGCTACCGCGTGCCACAGCACCGCCACAGCCGCAGCCAGCTCTTGCATGCGCTTGTCGGTGTGGTGCTGGTGACGACACGCTACGGGCGCTGGATGGTGCCGCCCGACCACGCGATGTGGATTCCAGCCGGCACCGAGCATTCCGTCGAGATGCTGGGCGACGTCTCGATGCGTTCGGTTTATGTCATGCCACAGGCGATCCCGGGGCTGCCCGAAGGCTTGCGCGTTGTGGGCGTCACCGACCTGATGCACAGCCTGATCGTGGAATCGGAGAAGCTCCCGCAAGGCGGCGTTCTGGAAGGACGCGGTGGGCTGATCATGAACCTTTTGCTGCACGAAATCCCGACCTTGCCGGAACGGCCTCTCGGGCTGCCATTTCCGTCCGATCCAAGATTGTCGGCGCTGTGCCGACGCTTCGTCGCAGCACCGTCGCCGCATGCGACCATCGACGAGTGGGCCGATGCAGCCGGCATGAGCCGCCGTTCCTTCACGCGCGCCTTCCAGCGCCAGACCGGCCTGTCGCTGTCGACATGGCGCCAGCAGGCCTGCCTGTTCGCGGCGCTGCCCAGGCTGGCGGACGGCGAGCCGATCACCAGGGTGGCGCTTGATCTCGGCTATGACAGCGTGCCGGCCTTCATCACCATGTTCAAGCGCATGCTGGGGACCTCGCCGCGCGGCTATATGCGCGGCGCACGCGAGAACGTCGAGGTCGCTCGTCGCCTGATCGGCCCGGTTCGGTTGGAAAGCTCCGCGCCTTAAGGGCAGGCGGGTTTAGTCGAACAGGCTCGACACCGATTCCTCAGTCGCCGTGCGCGAGATGGCTTCGCCCATCAGGTCGGCGATCGAGATGACGCGGATGTTGGGCGCGTCGAGCACGCCCTGGGTCGGCTGGATGGAATCGGTGATCACCAGTTCCTGCAGCTTCGAGCCGCTGATGCGGGCAACGGCACCGCCCGACAGCACGCCGTGGGTGATATAGGCGGTGACGCTGGTGGCGCCGTTGGCCAGCAGTGCATCGGCGGCATTGCACAGCGTGCCGCCGGAATCGACGATGTCGTCGATCAGCAGGCAATCCTTGCCGGCGACCGCGCCGATGATGTTCATCACTTCCGATTCGCCCGGCCGTTCGCGGCGCTTGTCGACGATGGCCAGTTGCGCATCGAAGCGCTTGGCCAGCGCACGAGCGCGGACCACGCCGCCAATGTCGGGCGAAACCACCACGACGTTGCCGAGTTGCTTGTATTTGGCCTTCACGTCGCGGGCCATGACCGGCACGGAAAACAGATTGTCGGTCGGGATGTCGAAGAAGCCCTGGATCTGGCCGGCATGCAGGTCGAGCGTCAGAACGCGGTCGACGCCGGCGCGGGTGATCATGTTGGCAACCAGCTTGGCCGAGATCGGCGTGCGGCCGGAGG
>NZ_RZRP01000195.1:0-8607 GCF_003997795.1 Mesorhizobium sp. M7A.F.Ca.US.005.03.2.1
GTCAGCGACAGCGGCGAGCCCATCGTGTCGTTGACGATCGACAGGAAATAGTTGACGCCGAGGACCACGGCCATGGCAGTCGTCAGCCGCACAAGCCAGCGCGCCGGTCCGGTTTCGACGGGAATGAGCCGCCAGTTCGGCAGCCGCGGCTCGAGCGCCGCATTGGTCAGCCGGTTGACACAGAACACCCCGGCGATGACGGCTGCCAGCGTATTCAGGAAGACGCCGATGTCGCCGCGCAACAAATTGTAGTAGTTGAAAAAGAATACCGTGGAGGCCAGGAACACGCTGACCGCCAGCGACGGCAGCAAGGTCGACCAGAAGGCCACCGACAGGCGGCTGAGATAGGACGGGTTCTCGTTGGCAGGGTCGGCTTCGAATATGCGTCCGAACAGGCGCCGGCCGCCAACCAGCAGCACCAGCGCCAGCCCGAGCGCCACGAAGGTTGCCGCCAGGATCGCCTGGAACTTGAACTTGAAGGCAAAGCTCAACCAGGACGACACCGCCTTGTAGAGATTGCCGAACTCGTCGCGGGCGTCGGAAAACACCTGCGGGCTCAGCGCATCCGACAGCACGTAGCGCTTGGTCAAAAGATTGCGGAACAGCTCGCTGCGCATATTGCCGATCTTGTCGATCAGCCCGCTGATGCGGATCGACAGGTTCTGTGCGCTGGCAACGACCGCGTTGATCTCGGCCTTTTCCGATGCAAGCGCCTGACGCTCGCCCGTCACGATGTCGGGCTCCTGCGGCTGGCCCGCCGCCGGTGGAGGACCCAGCACCTCGATGCGATTGTTGATCTCGGTGAGCCGCGAGCGGAATACCAGCGCACTGGTGAGTGCCGCCCGCGACAGATCCTCCAGCTGCAGACGGATCTCCACGAGTGAGGCATCGTCCTCACCGTCCTGCTGTATCTTCTTCTCGAGATCGTCCGTCTTGGCCGTTAGATCCTGGATGACCTTTTGCTGATCGGCGACCAAACCGGCCGAGCCCTGGCCGAGCGCTTGCGCCATCGCCTTAAACGAAAGCGGCGCCGAAACGACCAGCGTGAGTACCAGGATGAGACGAAGCAATCGGAAAAGCATGATTTGTTGGCGACTCATCGGCGGCAAAGGCAATTTGAAAGCCTGTCCTTGATAAACACGGCCCTATCATGGGGCAAGCCGTCGTATCGCGAGCCCAACCGATCACTCACGCCGAGTGATCCCATCCCGGGCGTCGGCCAGTCGAAAGGCGATGGCGCAATATTGGCTTTGCGGATGCGGCCTGCTCTATAGTCTGCCGCATCGCCCGAACCGGATGACATCAATGGCAGAGTACTCGGCCTTTTCGCTGCTCGCGAACGCGCTCAAGGGAAACAAGGATTGGAAGCCGGCATGGCGCAAGCCTGACCCGAAGGCGTCCTATGACGTCATCATCATCGGTGGCGGCGGTCATGGGCTGGCGACCGCCTATTATCTTGCCAAGGAACACGGCATCACCAATGTCGCCGTTGTGGAAAAGGGCTGGCTCGGTTCCGGCAATGTCGGCCGCAACACCACGGCCGTGCGCTCGAATTATCTGCTGCCTGCCAACACCCGCTTCTACGAACACTCGATGAAGCTGTGGGAGAACCTGTCGCACGAGCTCAACTACAATGTCATGTTCTCGCAGCGCGGCTGCCTGAACCTGGCGCACACGCCGGCCCAATTCGACGACTATGCAAGGCGCGGCAACGCCATGCGCCATCTCGGCGTGGATGCCGAACTGATGACGAAGGCTGAGATCAAACGCCTGATTCCGGCGCTCGATATCTCCGACAACGCGCGTTTCCCGGTGGTCGGCGGCCTGATGCAACGCCGCGCCGGCACCGCCCGCCACGATGCGGTGGCCTGGGGCTATGCGCGCGGCGCCGACAGGCGCGGCGTCGACATCATCGAAAATTGCGAGGTCACCGGCTTCCTGCGCGACGGCGACCGCATATCAGGCGTCACCACTTCGCGCGGCGACATCCGCGCCAGGAAGGTGGCCGTGGCGGTCGCCGGCAGCACCGGACGCGTCATGCAGATGGCCGGCATCGAGACGATGCCGATCGAGAGCCATGTGCTGCAGGCCTTCGTCACGGAATCGCTGAAGCCCTTCATCGACACGGTCGTCACCTTCGGCATGGGCCATTTCTACATGTCGCAGTCGGACAAGGGCGGCCTCATCTATGGCGGCGACATCGACGGCTACAACAGCTACGCCCAGCGCGGCAATCTGCCTGTCGTCGACGAGGTGATGAGTGAAATGCTGGCGTTGTTTCCGGGCCTCGCGCGCGTGCGCATGCTGCGCTCCTGGGGCGGTGTTTGCGATATGTCGATGGACGGCTCGCCGATCATCACCGCCGGCCCCCTGCCCGGCATGTATCTCAACTGCGGCTGGTGCTATGGCGGCTTCAAGGCGACGCCGGCTTCCGGCTGGTGCTTCGCCTGGACCATCGCCAAGGACCAGCCGCACGACCTCAACGCGCCCTTCACGCTCGACCGCTTCCACCGCGGGCTGGTAATCGACGACAAGGGCCAGGGTGCAAACCCGCGGCTGCATTAGGCAATAGGTAGAGTCCAATGTTGATCACTTGCCCCTATTGCGGCCCGCGCGACGTCATCGAGTTCACCTATCAGGGTGACGGCAATCGTGAGCGTCCCGACCCCGCCTCGCAGAATTTCGAGGCGTGGAACGCCTATGTCTATGACCGGCTGAATCCGGCCGGCGACCACAATGAGGTCTGGCAACATTCCGGCGGCTGCCGCGCGCATCTCAAGGTCGTGCGCAACACGCTGACGCATGAGATTTCCAGCGTTGCCTTTGCGCGCGGCGATCATGGGCCGGCCGCGCGCCGCAAGGCGGAGGACAAGGCATGAGCCCGCGCCGTGCCGACACCGGCGGCCGCATCGACCGGCTGAAAACCATCCGCTTCACCTTCGATGGCACGGCCTACACTGGCCATGCCGGCGACACGCTGGCGTCAGCCCTGCTGGCCAAGGGCGTCACGTTGTACGGGCGTTCGTTCAAATACCACCGCCCACGCGGCCTGCTCACCGCAGGCGTCGAGGAACCCAACGCGCTGGTGACGGTGCTGAAGGGCGAGGTTCGCGAGCCCAACATTCCAGCGACCATGGTCGAGATCCATGACGGGCTGGTTGCCATCAGCCAGAACCGCTTTCCCTCGCTTGCCTGGGACATCAACGCCGTCAACCAGCTCGGCGGCAAGATCCTGTCGGCCGGGTTCTACTACAAGACCTTCATGGGACCGGTGTTCGGCCCGCTCAAGGGCACGCGTTTCTGGATGTTCTGCGAACACTTCATCCGCCGCGCAGCCGGTCTCGGCAGTGCCGGATCGGCGAAAGACCCGGCCCGCTACGAACGCATGAACGCCTTTTGCGACGTGCTGGTCGTCGGCTCCGGCCCTGCCGGCCTGATGGCCACCAAGGCCGCCGCCGATCAGGGTGCGCGCGTCATGCTGGCCGATCTCGAGCCGCATTTCGGCGGTTCGGCCAACTGGTCCGAGGAAACGATCGATGGCGCGCCTGCCGCCGATTGGGCGCGGCGCACCGTCGCCCAGCTCGCAGGCCGCGACAATGTCCGGCTTCTGCCGCGCACCACGGTGTGGGGTTACTACGACAACAACACGCTTGCGGCGCTCGAACGGGTCAGCGACCACAAGGAGCACCCCGGCAAGGGCGAGCCGCGCCATCGCTATTGGGCGATCCGCGCCAAATCCGTGGTCCTGGCCACTGGTGCGTTCGAGCGGCCGCTCATCTTCCCCGGCAATGACCGGCCAGGCGTGATGCTGGCGCATGCAGCCGAACGCTATGCCAACGAATTCGGCGTGCTGCCGGGCGAGCGGATCGCGTTGTTCACCAACAATGACAGCGCCTATCGGGCGGCTGTCGCCTTGAAGAAGGCCGGTGCTGCGGTCGTCGCCATCGCCGATGTCAGGCCGGAACTTTCGCCGGAGATGCGCAAGTTGGCCGCGGAAGCCGAGGCAGAGATCTTTGCCGGCCATGCCGTCGTCGCCACCGAAGGCGGCAAGGCGCTGTCCGGCCTCAAGCTGCAGCGCTTCGACATGGCCAATGGGGCACTCATCGGTGATGCACGCAGTATCCATGCCGATTGCCTGCTGATGTCCGGCGGCTGGTCGCCGACCATCCATCTGGCCAGCCAGGCCGGCGCCAAGGCGGAATGGAACGCCGCGCGGCAAGCTTTCCTGCCGCCAAAGCCGACACAGAGCTGGATCGGCGCAGGCGCCTTCACCGGAAGCTTCTCGACGGCCGAAGCCATCGCCGAAGGCCGCGCCGCCGGCCTCGCCGCCGCAGGCGGGCAGAGCACACCGTCCATGCTGCCGACCGTCGAAGCAGTGCCTGGCGATCCCGACCCCGCCCCGGTGTTCGAGATCAGGGCCAAGGGCAAGAGCTTTGTCGATTTCCAGCACGACGTCACGGCCGAGGATGTGCGGCTGGCTCACCGGGAAGGCTTTGTCTCGGTCGAGCATCTCAAGCGCTACACCACGCTCGGCATGGCGACCGACCAGGGCAAGAGCTCCAACGTGCCTGGCCTTGCCATCATGGCCGAGGCGCTGGGCAAGCCGATCCCCGAGGTCGGCACGACACGCTTCCGGCCGCCCTTTGCTCCGGTGTCGATCGGCTCGCTGGCTGCCGAGCGTTTTGGCGACCTGAAGCCAGAACGATTGACGCCGATGCATGACTGGCATCTGGCCAATGGCGCGACGATGTATTCCGCCGGCCTCTGGTACCGGCCGATGATCTATGGGCTTTCAGGCGAAACGGTCGAGCAGGCCTATGTGCGCGAAGCCAAGGCGACGCGCGAAAGCGCCGGCATCGTCGATGTCTCGACACTGGGTAAGATCGCGGTGCAAGGCCCTGATGCCGCCGCATTCCTCGACCGCGTCTACACCAACATGTTTTCGACGCTGGCCGTCGGCAAGGCCCGCTACGGGCTGATGCTGCGCGAGGACGGCCTCGCCTTCGACGATGGCACCACCTGGCGGCTCGGCGAGCAGGATTTTCTGATGACCACCACCACGGCCAACGCCGGCAAGGTGATGCAGCATCTGGAATATTTCCTCGACGTGATCTGGCCGGAGCTGAAAGTCCACGTCACCTCGGTGACAGACGAATGGGCAGGTGCCGCGATCGGCGGCCCGAAGGCCAGGCAGATCCTCGCCGCCTGTGTCACCGGCACGTCGGTCGACAACGCCACCTTGCCCTTCATGGGCATCGTGCGCGGCGAAATATCAGGCGTGCCGGTGATGATCTGCCGGCTGTCCTTCTCCGGTGAAATGGCCTTCGAGGTCTATTCCGGCGCCGGCCATGGCACCCATGTCTGGAAAGCGCTTGTCGAAGCCGGCAAGCCGTTCGGGCTGGTCACCTACGGTCTTGAGGCATTGGGCACCATGCGCATCGAAAAGGGCCATGTCACCGGCGCCGAGATCGACGGCCGCACCACGGCGCGCGACCTGCATCTCGACTGGATGCTGTCGAAGAAGAAGCCGTTCATCGGCTCGGCGATGATGGACCGCGAAGGCTTGATCGCATCGGACCGCCTCGAACTGGTCGGCCTGATCGCCCTCGATAACCGGCCGCTCAACGGTGGCGCCCACATCGTCGAGGAGGTTGACGAAGCCAATCCGCACGACTCCATCGGCCATATCACCGCCTGCTGCTATTCGCCGGCGCTCGGCAGACATATCGCGCTGGCGCTGGTCGAGGGCGGCAAGGCACGGCACGGCACGCGCGCCCACGTCTCCGATCCCTTGCGCAACCGGTTCGGACCGGTCGAGATCGTCTCCAATCACTTCTTCGATCCGGACGGGAGCCGCATGCATGGTTGAGCACCAATCCCCGCTTGAGCCGGAATTTCACGTCGGCTCGCACGGCAATTTCGAGCATGGCGTCGAGATCATCCTGACCGAGGCGAGACCGGGGTCGATCGTGCAGCTCGCCGCCTGGCCCGGCGAGGAGAAGAGGCTGATCGCAGCCATCCGCACCGTCACCGGGCTGGCGCTTCCCGATGGCGCCGGCGGCGGAGTGAGCGACGGGGTCAAGTCAGTGTTCGGCTTCGCGCCGGGGAAGTTCACCGTTGCCGACGAGGCCGAAGGGCTGGCCGCTGCCTTTGCCAAGGTGGTGACCTCGGCCATCGGCACGGTGACCGATCTCTCGCACGGCCGCACCGCCATCCGCATTGCCGGGCCGAAGGCCGAATGGGTGCTGGCGAAATTCTTCGCCATCGACTTTTCGCTGCCGGCCTTTCCCAATGGCGCCGGCCGCTCGACCGCTCATCACGACGTCTTCGCCCAGATCCAGCGCACCGGCGCCGACCAGTTCGACATCTATGTCTTCCGCTCGTTTGCACGCTCGTTCTGGAAGGCGCTCTGCCACGCCAGCGAGGAAGTCGGCTACGAGGTGCAATAGGCGGCGCCGAACGGTCGCATCGCTCCTGCTTCTGGCATCAACGCCAGCCGTTTCTGCCGCTAGAGAATCAGGCCGCAGGCGCCCATGGTGCGAAAACGCGGCCGCCCAACCGGCCCAGGGATATGAAATCCCTTGTTCAAGAGTCGGCACATTCGTTTGGTTCGAACATCTCCATGACCGCAGAACTATCCGCCGGCGCCACGGATCGCGCCGATGTGCCGGCCAGAGCCTTGCTCCTGCTGCCGCTGACGGTCGCCTGCGGCGTGTTCATGACCAGCCTCGACCAGAATGTCGTGGTGACCGCGCTGCCGGGCATCAGCGAAAGCCTCGGCCGTCCGCCCAGCCAGCTCGGCCTGCTGATCACCGTCTATGTCGCCAGCCTGATCATCTCGATGCCGCTTGGCGGCTGGGCCGCCGACCGCTTCGGCCTGCGCAACGTCTACTGCTTTGCCTTGCTGGTGTTCGCCGCCTCGTCGGCGCTTTGCGGGCTGTCCGACAACATCTGGACGCTGGTTGGTGCGCGTGCGTTGCAAGGCTTCGGCGGCGCCTTGATGGGCACACTCGGCCAGGTCGTCATCCTGTCGACTTTTCCGCGCAGCCGAACGCTCAAGATCAACATGTACATCTCGCTGGCCGGCCAGTCCGGCCCGCTGGTCGGTCCGCTCGTCGGCGGTGCGCTGACCACCTTCATTTCCTGGCGCTGGATCTTCTTCATCAACGTGCCGTTCGCGCTGGCGGCGGCAATTCTTGCCGCCTCGCTGTTTCCGACGATGACCAAGCCCGTGCGCACGCCGTTCGATTTTCCGGGCTTCGTGCTGGTCGGCAGCGGCATGGTCCTGCTGGTCTTCGGCATGGATTCGCTTGCCGCCAAGGACGCCGCGGGCGGCATCATCGCCGGCGAACTGGCGCTGGCGCTCGTCATCCTGACCATCGCCTCGGTCTACTGCCTGCGCGTGCGCAATCCGCTGCTCGATCTCAAGCTGTTGCGCATCCGTACCTTCCGCATTTCGTTCCTCACCGGCGGCGGGCTGGACACGATCGGCCTTAGCTCGGTCGTCTTCCTGCTGCCGCTGATGTTCCAGCTCGGCTTCGGGATGAGCGCGGTGCAGGCGGGATCGCTGACCTTCGTCGCCGCGGTCGGCTCGGTGGCCATGCGGTTCTTCATGCCGCGTGTCCTCAACCGTTTCGGCTTTCGCCGCGTGCTGGTCTACAACACGCCCATCGTCGCCGCCCTGGTTGCCGGCTTCGCGCTGATGCAGGCGACGACGCCGGTGTGGATCGTGCTCACTTACATCTTCGTCTTCGGCGTCTTCCGCTCCGCGCAATGGGCCTCGACCGGCAACCTCGCCTATTCCGACATCGCGCCCGAGCAGCTCGCCCGTTTCAGCGCGCTCTATTACATATTATGGCAGCTGGCGGTGGCGATCAGCGTCGGCCTGGCCGCCGCGGCATTGTCGTTTCTGGCGGGCGGCGGCCCCGCCGTCGCCGACGATTTCCGCATCCTGTTCGTGATCGAGGGCGTCATCACGCTCTGCGCGCTGCTCGCCTATCTCAAGCTGACGCCCCAGGACGGCGCCCATGTCAGCGGCCACGGCGCACAGATGAACACGGAATGAGGCTGGCTGGCTTATTCGCTGAACGTCACCCACTCTTGCAGCGGCACGCGGTCGGTGCGGAAGGCGTTTTCAGGTTTTGACGTATCTTCATAACCAAGCGCCATGCCGCAGACGACGATCTCCTCGTCCGGAATGTCGAGCACCGGCCTGATCTGCCGGTGATAGGGCGCGAACGCCGCTTGCGGGCAGGTATGCAAACCCCTGCCCCGCGCCGCCACCATGATGTTCTGCAGGAACATGCCGTAGTCGATCCATGAGCCCTGGTTGAGGCGGCGATCGATGGTGAAGATCATGCCGACCGGCGCGTCGAAGAAGACGAAGTTGCGGTCGTGCTGGGCGCGCATCTTGTCGACCTCGCGGCGACCGATGCCGAGCGCGCCATAGAGGCCGAAACCGTTGGCGCGGCGGCGGGTCAGATACGGCTCGAAGAACTGCGTGGGATAATACCGGTACTCGTCCCAATCGGCTTTTTCGGCGCGAATGCCGGAATTGAGAATGGCGTCCGATATCCGCTGCTTGCTCTCGCCCTTGGTGACATAGAC
>NZ_RZRP01000196.1:0-8602 GCF_003997795.1 Mesorhizobium sp. M7A.F.Ca.US.005.03.2.1
GTCCCTGGATGCCGAACAACGCCTCGATCACCACCAGCCCACCCAGCATGTATCCGGTCTGCGTCGCCAGCACCGCGACGGTCGGCGTCAGCGCATTGCGCAGCACGTGCCGAAAGATGATCTCGCGCCGCTCGAGCCCTTTCAGGACGGCGGTGCGCGTGTAATCGGCGGCGATCGCCTCGATCACGCCCGCTCGCGTCATCCGGGCGATATAGCCGGAAAGGTTCAGCACCAGCGGCAGCGCCGGCAGGATCAGATAATAGCCATGCGTCCAGAAGCCCGCGCCATCGGGCGCAACTCCGGAGATCGGGAACCAGTTCAGCCACAGGCCGAAAACGATGAGCAGCATCAGGCCGGAAACGAAATCAGGCACAATGCCGAAGGAGACGCCCGCCATCACGATCAGCCGGTCGATGAGGCGGCCCGCATTGAGACCGGCGATGACGCCGGCACCAACGCCGAGCGGAACGAGGAAGAGCAAAATAATCCCGGCAAGCGCCGCGGAGCGCTTGAGGCTTTCCAGCACGAAGGGCGCCACCGGCCCGCGCATCGACAGCGAGGTGCCGAAGTCACCGGTGACCGCTTTGCTGAACCAGAGCCAATACTGGACGAGAACCGGCTGGTCGGCGCCTAGCCGCTTGTTCAGTTCCGCCACCGCTTGCGCGTCGGCAAAAGGCCCGAGCATGACACGGCCCACATCGCCGGGCAGGACCTGCCCGGCGAAGAACACCAGAATGCTGACCAGCCACAGGGTGAGGACAAGTGTGCCCACACGCGCTGACAGAATGCGACCGGTCAGCATGTCGCGATCATGCCTGGACGAAGGAAACGCGGTCGAGCAGGAGATGCGAAATCGCGGTGAAGCGTACGCCCTCGACCTTGGAGCTGACGATGCGGCTGTATTGCGAGAAGTAGCTGATGATCGCCGGCGTCTCGTCGAGCAGCAAGGTCTGGATCTTGCGGGCAACAAGGCGCTGTGCCTGCAGGTCGCGCGCCTTCGAGTAGTCAAGCAGCAGCGCGTCATAGGCCGGGTTGTTGAAATGTGCCGCGTTCCAAGCTCCCGAACTCTTTAGCGTGGCGTTGAGGAAGATGTCGGGCGTGCCGCGGTGGCCATAGTCGGTGATGCCGAGCACCGAATCCAGCCATGGCGAACTGCCGAACGTCGCCGAGCCGTAATAGGCGTCCTGCGGCAGGACATTGAGCTTGACGTCGATGCCGGCCTTCTTGGCGAAGTTCTGGATGATGACCGCATAGTCGGGAATGTCATAGGCGCGTTCGGTGGTCAGCGTCACCTCGAAGCCGTTGGGCACGCCCGCCTCGCCAAGCAGCCGCTTGGCCTCGGCAATGTCCTGCTTGCGCTGCGGCACCGATGGATCGGCCGAGGGGAAGATCGGCGCGAACGGCGTGTCGTTGCCGACGATGGCGCGGCCCTTGAGCAGGCCCTTGACCACAGCCTCTCGGTCGATCGTGAGCGCCAGCGCGCGGCGGATGCGCTTGTCGGTAAACGGCGCCTGGTCGGTCCTGAGATGCACCTGGTCGTGCGAGCTCGCCTGCACGCTCAGCAGCTTGAAGTTGGGATTGCCCTCGATCGCCAGCTCCAGCCGCGTCGTGCTTGGGATCACGTCGAGCTGGCCGGCCTGCAAAGCCAGCACCTGTGCCTGCTCGTCGTCGAAGAACTTGATCTCGATCCGGTCGGGCAGCGCCTTGTCGCCCCAGTAATTCTCATTGCGCACGAAGCTGGCGCCTTGCTTGGGACGGAAGGATTCGAGCTTGAACGGGCCGGTGCCGTTGAAAGTCTTCTCGAAATCACCGGCATAGTCGGCAGGCAGGATGACGGCATTGTAGACGTCGGAGGAGACATAGAACGGGAAGTTGCTGTTCGGACCGTCGAGATCGAAGGCGACGGTTTCGTCGTCGACCAGCTTGGCGCCGCCCTTGGACAGGATGCCCTTGTAGGCGGACAACGCCGACGAGCCGCTGGCCGGATCGACCAGCCGCTCGAAGCTCGCCACAACGTCTTTGGCGGTGACCGCGCGGCCATCGTGGAATTTTACCCCTTGCCGCAATTTGAAGGTCCAGCGGCTGGCCGTCTCGTTGGCCTCCCAGGACAGAGCCAGCTTCGGCTGCAGACCATCCTTCGGATCGTCGAGGATCAGATACTCGCCGACCTGGCTGATCACCCCGATGCTGGCCGGATCGGTGACCGAAACCGGATCGATCGCCTTGGTCGGCTGGCCGAGCCCGACGCGAACCGTGCCGCCGCCGGCAGCCGCGGCGCGCGCGCCTCCCAACCCCTGCGAGGCGGCAAAGCCGGTCAGGCCGAGCAGTGCGGCATATCTGAGGAGATCGCGGCGCTTGAGAAAGCCGCCCTGATGTTCGTCGACGGCGACATTCCAGATGTCCCCCGACAGATTGCGAACTGCGTCGATATCTCTGCGTCTGGTCATTTTGAAACCCTGCTTTGAAATGAAGATTGAAAATCTATGCGACGGGCTCGCCGTCGAGATGGATGCGGTCGACGGCCTGCGGATAGAAGGCGATGAGGCCCTTGATCTTCGGCATTTCCTCAATGGGATCCCGGTAGCTCCAGGCGATATCAGGGCGCACCGAACCGTCGCTCAGCAGGCCGGACCAGTAAGAGGCGATGCCCTTGTAGGGACATCGCGTCGTGGTGACGGACGCCGTCAGCCGCTCCAGCCGGATGTCTTCCGCGGGCAGATAAAAACGCGTCGGCAGATGCGTCTCGAACAGCAGCACCGGGCGGTGGCTGTCGGCGATCGGCTCGCCGTCGAACCAGATCTGCAAATGGCTCGAGCTTTGCAGAACATCGATGCGTGCATAGGGATCGCGGGCGTGGACGAAGACTTCCTCTTCCTCCTCGAACCACTGGTCGACGGCCTTCCAGGTGAATGCAATGCGGCCGGCCAGCGGCGCCAGGTTTTCATCCGGCGGCGACACGAACGACCACGCCGCGTTGGCGCTGCGCCTGTCGCCGCTGTCGATATCCCAATAGGCGGTCTCGCCACCGACCGGATGCGGCTCGCGATGCAGCGAAGGTTTCAGCACCGATGGGTCGACCGCTGACGGCGGGAAGAAATAGATCGGCAGGAAATGGTTGGAGCGCAGCACCAGCACGTTGCGGCTGTCGGCGATGGTGCGGCCGCCGAATTTGACGCGCACACGCTTGGGGCTGTGCAGGACATTGACGAGCTGCGGCGCGGTCGCTTCGCGTGGCTGCAATCTTGGTGCGACGGTCATGATCGTTCTTCCGGTCAGGACACGGCACGCGCATTGTCGCGCTGCTCGGCGAAGCGGTTGGCGGGCCGCGCCAGGCCGAAACGGTCGCGCAGCGTTCCCGGCCCGTATTCGGTCGGGAAGACGCCGCGCCGCTGCAGCTCCGGCACCACCTGTTCGGCAAAATTCACCCAGTCTTCTGGCAGCAGCGGGAACATCAGGTTGAAGCCGTCAGCGGCACCCGAAACGAACCAGTCCTGCAACTGGTCCGCGATCTGTACCGGCGTGCCGGCAACCGTCGGCACCGAACCGCTGTTGGCGAGCTTGCGCGCGATCTCGCGCAGGCTGAGATTCTGCTTCGCCCACTGCTTGACCCGGTTGAGCGATGTGCGCCCGCCATTGAACGTGCTTTCGTCCGGCAGCGGCGGCAGCGGCCCGTCCGGCGGGAACAGCGACAGGTCCAACCCGCTCCAGCTCGACAGAAGGTCGATGCCGACCTGATCCGGCAGCAAGGTCTGCAGGTATTCTTGCTTTTCCCGGCCTTCCGCTTCGGAGGCGGCGACGATCGGCAGGATGCCGGGCAGGATCTTGAAGCTCTCCGGCCGCCTGCCGTGGCGGGCCAGCCGCTCGTTGATATCCTGACGGTATTTGATGCCATCCTCCTTGGTGCTGTAGATGGCGAAGTGCGCATCGGCCTGGGCGGTGGCGAAGTTCTTGCCATCTTCGGACGAGCCGGCCTGGACGATTAGCGGATGGCCTTGCGGCGGCCGCGAGACATTGAGCGGCCCACGCACCTTGAAGTGCTTGCCCTTGTGATCGATGGGATGGACCTTGTCGGGGTCGGCGAAATGGCCTGACGCCTTGTCGATCAGCAGCGCCTCGTCTTCCCAGCTGTCCCACAGCGCCTTGACGATATCGAGGAATTCGGCCGCGCGTTCATAGCGGAAAGCATGTTCGATATTGCCGTCTCGGCCGAAATTGCGCGCCTCCTCATCCATGGCCGAGGTGACGACGTTCCACGACGCCCTGCCCTTGCTGATATGGTCGAGCGAGGCGAACATGCGCGCCACATTGTACGGCTCGCTGTAGGAACTCGACGCCGTGGTGATCAGGCCGATATGCTTGGTCACGCTAGCCAGCGCCGATAGCAGCGTCAGCGGTTCGAGGCGGGCATTGGCGTAATGGGCGACGCCGCTCTTGACTGAATCCCAGATCGACACGTGGTCGGCGACGAAGATGGTGTCGATCCTGGCGCGTTCGGCCGCCTGCACGAGATCGCGGTAGAATTCGAAATCCAGTACCTCCCGCCCCGGCGCCCTCGGGTGGCGCCACGACATCCGATGATCGCCCTGCGGGTTGAAGAAGAATGCGCTGAGGATCATGTGGTCTCGAGCCATGCCGGGCCTCCTTCCAGATCTGCTCCGGAGACCGTCGCGCTGCCTCGGCAGACGGCGACAATCTCTGCTGATGCGAGAAAGGTAGATTGCGCTCCGGCTTAATTCGAGTAATTTTATAAAGATAATGTATTGCGAAAGCGGAAGCGATTGCCCTCGATGGCGGCGCTGGAAGAAAGTGGTTTCAAGTCCCCATGTCCTCCTCGGTTCTGAACGTAGACCAGCTGTCCGTGGCCTATGACGGGCGCAAGGGATCGCATCCCGCCGTCAGCGGCGTGTCACTGCACATCGGCGAAGGCGAAGCGCTCGGCCTGGTTGGCGAGTCGGGATCGGGCAAAAGCTCGGTGGCGCTCGCCATATTGCGCTATCTGCCGAAAAACGCCCGCATCGCTGCGTCGGCGCTGGAATTCCAGGGCCGCGAAATCCGCGACCTTTCCGCCGAGCAGCTGCGCCGGCTCAGGGGAAATCATATCGCCGCCGTCTACCAGCATCCCGGTGCTGCCCTCAATCCAAGCATGACGATCGGCCGCCAGATCACCGAGACGGTCATGCGGCATCGCCCGGTTCGCCTCGAAGAGGCGCGCGGGCGCGCCGCCGAACTGCTCGGCCGCGTCCGGGTCAGCCATCCGGAGCGGGTGCTGGATCTCTATCCGCACGAACTCTCCGGCGGCATGCAGCAGCGCGCCAACATCGCCATTGCCATTGCGCTCGACCCATCGCTGCTGGTGCTGGATGAGCCGACGACGGCGCTCGACGCCAGCGTCCAGTCCGAGATCATCGCCATCCTCTCCGACTTACGCAAGGATCACAAAACCAGCATCCTGCTGATCAGCCACGACATCAATATGATCCGCCGCTCCTGCGACCGGGTGGCGGTGATGCAGGCGGGAACCGTGGTCGAAAGCGGCGTTGCGAGCGATGTCTTCGACAACCCCTCTCACGCCTACACCAAGGCGCTCATCGCCTCGATCCCGGCGCTCAACTACACCAAGCGGGACGGAAGACTGGCGGAGACGGACGGCGTGCCAGCGCACCCAATAGTCCAAGGCGAAGACGCCGGCCTGCCAAAAGAACGCCGCATCGCGATCGCCTGCAAAGGCATCAGTCATGCCTTCGGCAGCCAGCCAGTGCTGCACCACGTCGATCTCGACATCGGCCAGGGCGAGACCTTCGGGCTGATCGGCGAGTCCGGTTCTGGCAAGTCGACCCTGGCACGGATCGTCACCGGTCTGCAGACGCCAAGCGCCGGATCGGTCGAACTGTTCGGCAGGACGGTCGCGCCGCGCGTCGAGAAGAGAAACCTTGCCGAACGCCGCGACGTGCAGATGGTCTTCCAGTCGCCGGATCGCACGCTCAATCCGCGCCAGCGGATCGGCACGATCCTCGGCCGCCCGCTGCGCAGGCTCGCCGGCCTGCGCCGCAGCGAGGTGAGAGCCCGCGTCGGCGACCTGCTGCAATCGGTTCGCCTCGCCGGCGCCACGGCCGAGCAGAAATCGCGTTCGCTGTCCGGTGGCCAGCGGCAGCGGGCGGCAATCGCGCGCGCCTTCGCCGGCGTGCCGAAGGTCGTCGTGCTCGATGAACCGACTTCCGCGCTCGACGTCTCCGTCCAGGCGACCGTTCTCAACCTGCTCAACGACCTGCAGCGCGACAAGGACACGACCTATCTGTTCATCAGCCACGACCTCAGGGTGGTGCGCTACATGGCCGACAGGATCGGCGTGCTCTATCGCGGACGCCTGGTCGAAACCGGCTCCTCCGACCAGATTTTTCGCGGCCCCAACCACCCCTATACGGCCCTGCTTTTGGCTGCGTCCTCCGACGAAGCTGCGCCGAGACTATCCGCTCCAATCGAGATCGAGTCGGCCGGCGTCCCGAATACGGGGTGCTCCTTCGCCGACCGCTGCCCGCTGGTCCTGCTCGACTGCCGAAAGACGGAGCCGCCGGCCCGAGAGACCGCGGCAGGGCATCTGATCGCCTGCTGGCGGCACGGCAAGGGTGTCTGAGCGCCCGAAGGTCCGCAGCAGTGGCAGGGTTTTAGCGGCAAGCAGATCGTCGATGTCTGGAACCTCTCCGACGGCTGCTGCGGAGTTCCTGCCGCCGTGGTTGGGCCGCTTCCTCGCATACAAGTACATTCATTTGTGCTAATATATAACTGTCATGCACATTCGTTTCGTGACGAAGACGTGCGAGGATGCAATGAAAACCATGAATCGCAGGTCTGCAATTGCTCTCGGTGTGATGGCTGTCGCGATAACGCCTCTGTTCACCCTGGCGGCATCAGCGAAGAAATACGGCCCGAAGGAAGGCAAGGAGATTGCGCCCGGTGTCAGGGTGGTTGAGGTCAGCACCGGCAACTCCGACATTCCCGCCTACAAGAGCATCGCAATTGTCGACGTGGTATTTCAGCCCGGCGCACACGCGCCTCAGATGGTGATGGACAACGATATGATCTGCACCATTGCTTCAGGTGCGTTCACGATCAAGAAGGCCGACAAGGAATTCAAGCTCAAGACGGGTGACATGTACACCTGCGCCAAAGGCAAGACCGACGAGGCGACAAATACAAGCAAGGAGGTCGGCGTGCATCGGATCGCCGTCCTGATACCTGCCTAGCAAACCGGATTCCGGCCGGATGGAAGGTCGCATGCCGTCCGGCCGGCGCTTGCGTACACTAGGTGCTGGCCTCGTCCGGCCAACGCCCTTCGGCAAGATCGGCAGGATTCCGCCGCTGGTGCCAGCCAGGTCACAGCCGCATGTTCGCTTTCCTTCAGGCACAGTGCGATGCCGGCATTGGCTCTTGAAGGGCCAAGCCAGACCCGCGTAACATAGCGCCAAGTCAACCGCTCACATTGAGTCTGCTTTATTAGTCCGGGCTAACGTCCGGATTGGTTTGGATATTTTCCTTGAACACGCAAGCAACCAGCAGCGCATCGGAGCGCGGCAAATCGTTTGCCCATGTGGCGGAAGCCTCCTGGGGCAAGGGCCTTAGCACCTTGCTCCGCATCGTGCGCATGACGCTGCGCCATCCCTGGCAGGTCGCCATCACCATCGTCTCGACCTTCATCGCCGCGACGCTGCAGCTTTTCATTCCACGCCTGCTGGGACGCGCCATCGACCAGGCGCAAGGCGTGATGGCCGCAGGCGCCGGCGCTGCGGCGGAACAGGCGCTGTGGAACACGGCGCTGACGCTGCTCGTCGTCTCGATCCTGCGCGGCCTCTTCACCATGGCGCAGAACTACTATGGCGAGGCCGTCGGTCATCGCACCGGCTATGAACTGCGGCTGGCCTTCTACGAGAAGGTCCAGCGCCTGAGCTTCGCCTACCACGACAGGGTCCACACCGGCGATTTGATCACGCTCGGCCTGCTCGATCTCGACGGCGTGCGCATGTTCTTCTCCACCGGCATTTTGCGTGTGGTGCTGCTCGGCGTGCTGATCGGCGTCGGCGCCTATCTCCTGATCAGCACCGATCTCATGCTCGGGCTGCTCAGCCTGAGCTTCGTGCCGTTCGTTGCCTGGCGGTCCTCGGTCACCCAGCTCAAACTGCGCAGCACCTGGCTGACGTTGCAGGAGCGGCTGTCTGTGCTGAGCCGGGTGATGGATGAGAACCTCGGCGGCATCCGCGTCGTGCGGGCCTTTGCGGCACAGCGGCATGAGCTGGAAAAATTCGACCGCGCCAAGCGCGATGCGCTGGACCTCGCCAATCAGCGCGTCGACATCCGCGTCTCCAACACCAGCGCCATGAATTTTTCCTTCCTGGCCGCCATGGGGCTGGTGCTCTGGTTCGGCGGCCAGAAGGTGATCGCGGGTCAGATCAGCGTCGGCACGCTCGCCCAGTTCCTTACCTTCATGACCATCCTGCAGATGCCGGTGCGCCAGCTCGGGCTGATGGTCAATTCCTTCGCGCGCGCCTCGACCTGCGGCAGCCGGCTATTCGAACTGCTCGACGCCGAACTCGACATCGAGGACGCGCCC
>NZ_RZRP01000197.1:0-8565 GCF_003997795.1 Mesorhizobium sp. M7A.F.Ca.US.005.03.2.1
GTCGACGGCCAAGATCGGCCGCGAGCATTTGTTGCCGGCGATGGTCGAGGCGGAGAATAGCGTGCTGTCGGCGATCGCCAGCCGCGATCTGTCGAAGGCCAAGGCGCTGGCCGATCGCTTCGGTGCGCGCCATGCCTTCGGCTCCTATGAGGAACTGCTTGCCTCCAACGAGGTCGACGGCGTCTACATCCCGCTGCCGACCTCGCAGCATGTCGAGTGGGCGGCCAAGGCCATCGAAGCCGGCAAGCATGTGCTGGTCGAAAAGCCGCTGGCGCTCGACGCCAAGGACATCCTGCCGCTGATCAAGCTGCGCGACCAGAAAAGGGTGCTGGTCTGCGAAGCCTTCATGGTCATCTACCACCCGCAATGGATCAAGGTGCGCGAGCTCATCGCCAGCGGCGCCATCGGCCGGCTGCGCCATGTGCAGGGCGCGTTCTCCTACTACAACGTCGACCCCAGCAACATGCGCAACCAGCTCGACCTCGGCGGCGGCGCGCTGCCCGACATCGGCGTTTACCCGACCGTGTCGACGCGCTTTTCCACCAGCAAGGAGCCGCTGCGCGTGCAGGCAACGATCGAGCGCGACAAGACATTCGGCACCGACATCTACTCCTCGATCCGTGCCGATTTCGGTGACTTCGAGCTGTCGTTCTATCTGTCGACTCAGATGGCGGCGCGCCAGGTGATGGTGTTCCACGGCGAGAAGGGTTTCATCGAGTTGTTCTCGCCTTTCAATGCCGGGCTCTACGACCACCACCGCGTCGAACTGCACAACCAGAACCACACCGAGGCGCAGGTTTTTCGCTTTCCCGGCACGCAGCAGTACCGGCTGGAGGTCGAGACCTTCGCGCGCGCGGCACAGGGCGGCAAGGAGCGCGTCTTCACGCTGGAGGAATCGGTGCTCAATCAGAAAGTCATCGACGCCATCTTCCGCGCCGGCGGCAAAGAAGGCTGGGAGACCGTCTGAATTCCTTGCATTGAAATAGCCGGCTAATTCTGGGAGGAAAAATGGCTGACGATGCGGACGTGATCATTGTCGGCGCCGGCCTTGCAGGGCTGGTTGCCGCCGCCGAGCTCGCCGAGGCCGGCAAGAAAATCATCATCGTCGACCAGGAGCCGGAGCAGTCGCTCGGCGGCCAGGCATTCTGGTCGTTCGGCGGCCTTTTCCTCGTCGATTCGCCCGAGCAGCGGCGCATGCGCATCCGCGATTCGCATGACCTGGCGCTGGAAGACTGGCTGGGCACCGCGGCTTTCGATCGGCCCGAGGATTTCTGGCCGCGCAAATGGGCGGAAGCCTATGTCGGCTTTGCCGCCGGCGAAAAACGCTCCTGGCTGATACAGCGCGGCCTGAAATTCTTTCCCGTGGTCGGCTGGGCCGAGCGTGGCGGCGGCAATGCCATCGGCCACGGCAATTCGGTGCCGCGCTTCCACATCACCTGGGGCACGGGCCCCGGCGTTCTCGAACCCTTCGTACAGCGCGTGCGCGAGGCGCAGAAGCGCGGACTGATCAGTTTCAAATTCCGCCATCGGGTCGATGAATTGACCCGCACGGGTGCGACTGTCGACGGGGTGCGCGGCGACATCCTGCAACCGAGTACCGCCGAGCGCGGCCACAAGAGTTCGCGCGAAATATCAGGAGATTTCGAGCTTCGCGCGCAAGCCGTGATCGTCGCTTCCGGCGGCATCGGCGCCAACCATCAGCTTGTGCGGGAAAACTGGCCGCAGCGGCTGGGCGCGGCGCCCAAGCGCATGATCACCGGCGTGCCCGACCACGTCGACGGCCGCATGCTGGCGATCACGGAACAGGCCGGCGGTTCGATCATCAACCGCGACCGCATGTGGCACTATGTCGAGGGCATCAAGAACTGGGCGCCGATCTGGACCGACCATGCGATACGCATCCTGCCCGGCCCATCATCGCTGTGGCTCGATGCGCGCGGCAAGCGCCTGCCGGTGCCGCTCTATCCCGGCTTCGACACTCTGGGCACGCTCTCCCACATCATGAGCACCGGCTTCGACTATTCCTGGTTCATCCTGACCAAGAAGATCATCCAGAAGGAGTTCGCGCTGTCGGGCTCCGAGCAGAACCCCGATCTGACCGGCAAGAGCTGGCGCCAGGTGCTCGGCCGCGCCACATCGGGCATTCCGGGCCCCGTCAAGGCGTTCATGGAAAAGGGCGAGGACTTCATCGTCGAGGCCGATTTGCCGGCGCTGGTCGCGCGCATGAACGCGCTGGCCGGCGGCGAGGCGCTGCTTGAGGTGGCTCAAGTCGAGCGCGAGATCCGCGCCCGCGATAGGCAGCTCGATAACCCTTTCTCCAAGGATATGCAGATCACCGCTCTGCGTGGCGCCCGCGCCTATCTCGGCGACCGGCTGATCCGCACGGCCAAGCCGCACAAGATGCTCGATCCGGCAAATGGCCCGCTGATCGCGGTGCGGCTCAACATCTTGACCCGCAAGACGCTGGGCGGCCTGCAGACCGATCTCGACAGCCGCGTGCTGGGGGCAGATGGGCAGCCGGTCGCCGGGCTCTATGCCGTCGGCGAAGCCGCCGGTTTCGGCGGCGGCGGCGTGCATGGCTATGCGGCGCTCGAAGGCACCTTCCTCGGCGGCTGCATCTTTTCCGGCCGCAGCGCCGGCCGGGCAGCGGCTGCCTCGGTGGCGTGAAGGGGCGCCACTTGGTCCTCAGAGTTTGGCCGCGATCACCAGCGCCAGCCGCCCCGTCCAAGCGCGGTCACCGCATCGACGATCCGGGTGAAGCTGGTGCGGGCGCGGCCAACCGTGTGCCGGGCTCTGAGATAGCCGTGAACCAATCCCGGCTCCTCGAACCACGTCGCGTGGCCACCTGCCGTGATGATCAGGTCGCGATAGGTCTCGCCATCCGATGACAGCGGGTCGCATTCGGCGGTGATCAGCACTGTCGGCGGCAAGTTGGAGAAATCGGTGTCGGCAAGCGGGGCCAGCGTCGCATCGCCGCTACGGTTTTGCCCTCCAGTGCGAATGTGCTTGTAGAATTCGAGATCGCGCACGGTCAGCATCGGCGCTTCGGCGTGCTTGACATAGGAGCCTTTCGAGCGGTCTCCGCCGAGGCCGGGATAGATCAGCACCTGGCCGACCGGCCTTTTCGAATGGCCGCGCGTGGCGTGACTGACGGCGGCGCAGAGATTGCCGCCGGCGCTGTCGCCGCAGAGCACGATAGGATGATCGCGATTGGCGGCGGCCCATTCGAAGGCGCTCATGGCATCGTCGAAGGCGGCTGGATGCAAATGTTCCGGCGCCAGCCGGTAATCTACGGAGACCACCTCATAGCCTGTGCGCGAGCACAGCTCCGCGCAAACATCGTCATGGCTGTCCAGCCCACCAAGGATGAAGCCGCCGCCGTGGACATAGAGCACCGTCACGCCTGCCTGGAGTGGGCTTCGGTAGATACGGATCGGGATATCGTGCGTCGGCGTTGCAATGGCGGAGGTTTCGACAGCGACGCCCTCGGGATAGCCGGCAAAGAATTCCCGGCACATGCGGTCGTAGATCTCGCGCTGCTGCGCGATCGTGTAGCCGATCGTATCGGGCGGATAGTAGGAATTGGTGCGCTCGATGAAGGCCCAGGTCTCGGCATCGATGAGGGTTTTGTCGGTCATGGGTGCTGGAAAGGCGGCCAAGGCTGAGCCTGGGCGCCCCCTTCTGTCCTGCCGGACATCTCCCCCTCAAGGGGGGAGATCGGATGTTGCGAAGGCTTTCGCCAACCTTCGGCGTCGCAAGAAGAGTGCAGAAATCGAAGCTGCCAATCTCCCCCCTTGAGGGGGAGATGTCCGGCAGGACAGAGGGGGGTGAGCGCCGTCATTTCGGCAACAATCCTTACTTCCCCTTCCACACCGGCTCACGCTTCTCCGCAAAAGCCCGAAAACCCTCCATATTGTCCTCGGAGCCATAGAGCGCATCGACCGTCGGCAATTGCCGGCGGGTCACCTTGTTCATGGCGTCCTGGAAGGTCAGCGCCTCGGCCACGCGCGCCGTCTCCTTGATCGCGGCAAACACCAGCGGTGGGCCGCCTGCGAGCAGCCGGGCGATCTCCCAGACGCGATCTTCCAGCTTTTCCTTGGGCAGCACTTCGTTGACCAAGCCCCAGCGATGCGCTTCAGCGACATCCATCCAGCGGCCGGTGAGCAGAAGGTCCATGGCGACATGGTAGGGGATGCGCTTCGGCAGCTTGATCGTCGCCGCGTCGGCCAGCGTGCCGGCTCGGATCTCGGGCAGCGCGAAGGAGGAATGATCGGAGGCGTAGATGAGGTCGCAGGACAGCGCCAGCTCGAAGCCGCCGCCGACCGCCATGCCGTTGACGCACGCGATGATCGGCTTGTTGAGGTCGCGCAGCTCCTGCAGGCCGGCAAAGCCGCCGACGCCATAGTCGCCGTCGACCGCATCGCCGCCGGCAGCTGCTTTGAGGTCCCAGCCCGCGCAGAAGAACTTGTCGCCAGCGGTCTTGACGATGGCGACGCGCAATTCCGGATCGTCTCGGAACGCCTTGAAGGTCTCGCCCATCAGCCGCGAGGTCTTCAGGTCGATGGCGTTGGCCTTGGGCCGGTCGAGGGTGACTTCGAGGATGGTGCCCTCGCGGCGGGTCGAAATGACGTCAGACATTCTTGTTCTCTCCCAGCACCAGCAGCGCGTCGGCGATCCAGGCGCCCTTGCCCTCTGCACAGACGATCAGCGGGTTGATGTCGAGTTCTTCGATCTCACCGGCATTCTGCTGCACGAAGGCGGCAATGCCAGAGATAGCATCGATGGCAGCCGCGACATCGGCCTTAGGCCGGCCGCGATAGCCTTCGAGCAACGGGAACAGTTTCAGGCCGCGCAGCGCCGCCTCGATATCGTCGAGGGTCGCCGGCAGCATCAGCGTGACGCTGTCGCGCAACAGCTCGACCAGCACGCCACCAGTGCCGAGCGTCATCACCGCGCCGAACATCGGATCGCGGGTGAAGCCGACGATGAGTTCGGCAACACCGTCGCGCACCATGCGCTCGACATAGAGCCCGGTGCCGAGCGGCAACAGGTCATGCGCTGCGGTGCTGACGGATTCGGCATCCCTGAGATTGAGCCTGACAGCGCCAACTTCGGATTTGTGGGTGACGCCGAGCGCCTTCAACGCGACGGGAAAACCGAGCGCCATGGACGAAATCACCGCCTCGACGGCATTGGCGGCGCGCTCGCCCTTCGGCACCGGCAGGCCGGCTTTGATCAGCCGTGACTTCGCCTCGGCTTCGTCGGGCGTGACGTGGTCGCCCCCGGGGGCACCGGAGGCCGACGTGTCGATCGGCTGCGCCTGCGGTTCAGCCCAAGCCCAGCCGATGAAGGCTGCTGCGCCGGCTGCATCCATCGCTTCCGAAATGCCGAACAACGGCACCATGCCGCGCGCCATCAGTTCGGCAGTGTATTCCTCCGGCAGGTTCTCCGGCAGCGAGGAGACGATCGCACCATGCGCCTTGTTGGTCTTGAGCGCCGATTCGAAAGCGCGCAACGTCGCCCACCAGTCGGTGACCGAGCAGCGGTCGGGTCGCGGAAAATCGAGCACCAGCATGTTGAGGTCGAAACCGCCCGACACCATGGCGGTGAAGGTGGCGGTCATCGCCGGCTCGTTGTTCCAGATGAAGGTGTGATAGTCCAAGGGATTGGCGACCGCGACCAGCGGCCCGAGCGTCGATTTGACATGGGCGCGGTGGCTGTCGGTCAGCACAGGGAAATTGACCCAGCGGCCTTCGGCGCTGTCGGCCATGACGGAGGCCTCGCCGCCGGAGCAGCTCATCGACGACAGCCTATAGCCGGGCAAAGGTCCGGTGATGTGCAGCAGCTTCAGCGCCTCGATGAAGGCGGGGATTGAATCGACACGCGCAATGCCGAGCCGCCGCAGGAACGCACCCGAGGCCGCGTCCGAGCCGGCGAGCGACGCGGTATGCGAGACAGTCGCTTGCCTGGCCTGTTCGGAACGGCCGACCTTCATGGCGATGATCGGCTTCTTCAGCTCGCGGGCTCGTGCCGCCAGCCGTTCGAAGCCGGCTACCGAATCGAAGGCTTCGATGTGCAGGCCGAGCGACGTGACCCGCTCATCCTCGATCAGGCCGAGCGCCATTTCGGACAGGCCGGTCTGCGCCTGGTTGCCGGCGGTCATCAGGAAGGCGATCGGCAGGCCGCGCTTCTGCATGGTCATGTTGATGGCGATGTTGGAGGACTGGGTGATGATGGCGACGCCCTTGCCGCCCTCGGCCAGTCTTATGCCGCCATGCTGGTCGGGCCACAGCAGCGCGCCGTCGGCATAATTGATCAGGCCGTAGCAATTCGGCCCGATGATCGGCATCTGGCCGGCCGCCGCGACCAGCTCGGCCTGCAGCCGCTCGCCATCATCGTCATAGGCCTCGGTTTCGAGGAAGCCGGCGGCAAAGCAGACGGCGCCGCCGGCGCCGCGTTCGGCCAGCGCCTTGATCACCTCGATGGTCAAATGCCGGTTGACGCCGACAAAGGCAGCATCCGGCGCGCCGGGCAGGTCAGCCACCGAACGATAGGCCTTGCGACCGGCAACCTCGTCCTTGGTCGGATGCACCGGCCAGATCTCGCCGGCAAAACCCATCTTGATCGATTGCGCGACGACGGCTGCGGCCTGCGCGCCGCCGAAGACGGCGATCGATTTAGGCCGCAGGAGACGCTCCAGTTTATGCATATGTTATGCCCCGAACGGGCGCAGCAGCGCCCTTGAAATGATGTGGCGCTGGATCTCGGATGTGCCTTCCCAGATGCGCTCGACGCGCGCGTCGCGCCAGATGCGCTCCAGCGGCAGATCGTCCATCAGCCCCATGCCGCCATGGATCTGGATCGCTTCATCGGCGACGTATGCGAGCATTTCGGTGGCTTTCAGCTTGGCCATGGCCATGTCCTGGTCGGTGACGGTGCCCTGATCGTACTTCCAGCCGGCTTCGAACACCATCAGGTCGGCGGCCTTCAATTCGGTCGCCATGTCGGCAAGCTTGAACGATACGCCCTGGAACTTGCCGATCTGCTGGCCGAACTGCTGGCGCTGCGCGGCGTATTCGACGGCATGGCCAAGCGCACGCTCGGCGCGGCCGAGGCAGGTGGCGCCGACCTGCAGCCGGGTGGCGCCGAGCCAGGAATTGGCGACGTCGAACCCCTTGTGGACTTCGCCCAACACTTGGGCTCCGGGTAGCCGGCAATCGTCGAATTCGAGGATGGCGTTGGTGTAGCCGCGATGCGAGACGTTGCGGTAACCGTCACGGACGGTGAAGCCTTTGGTGCCCTTGTCGACGAAGAAGGCGGTGATCTTCTTGCGTTTGCCGCGCGGCGAATCCTCTTCGCCTGAGGCCATGAAAACGATGGCGAAGTCGGCGAGGTCGGCGTGGGAGATAAAATGCTTGGTGCCGTTCAGCACCCAGTCGTCGCCGTCCTGAACGGCGGTTGCCTTCATGCCGCGCAAATCGGAGCCGGCGCCCGGCTCGGTCATGGCCAGGCAGTCCCATTTCTCGCCACGGATGCAGGGGAACAGATATTTCTCGCGCTGTTCGGGTGTGCCGGCCAGGAGGATGTTGGAGGGACGCGCCACGCAGGTCCAGTGCAGCGCGTAATTGGCCCGGCCGAGTTCCTTCTCGTAGAGCAGCCAGGTCACCGTATCGAGGCCGGCACCGCCGACATCGGCCGGCATGTTGGCGGCATAGAGCCCGGCCTCGATCGCCTTTACCTTGATCTCTTCGATCAGGTCGCGGCGCAGCACGCCGGTGCGCTCGACCTCGCGCTCATGCGGGTAAAGCTCGTTCTCGACGAACGCGCGCGTCGTCTCGACGATGAGCTTCTGTTCCTCCGACAGCCCGAAATCCATGCTCTCAGCCTTTCTTCTTGCCGGTCTTTTTCTTCGGCTTTTCGGCTTTCTTGACCGGTTTCAAGGCTTTGGCCTTCTCGGCCGCCTTGGAGGCCATGGGCTTCTTCGCCGCCAGCTTGGCCAGCTGCCTGGTATAGTCCTTATGCAGCGCGCCGGCGCCCCAGCCCTTGCCTTTGTTTTGTTTCGACAGCGCATCCATGATGGCGACCAGATTGTCGTCGCGGATCTTTTCCAGCTCGCGGATCGACAGCCCATGCGCCTGTTCGTCCGACTGCGTGGCGATCAGGTCGACCAGTTCGTCGTTGAACTCAGGCACGTCCATCAGCTTGGTCCATGGCCATTTCAGGCACGGCCCGAACTGCGCCATGAAGTGGCGCATGCCGGCCTCGCCGCCGGCGACGCGATAGACCTGGAACATGCCCATCTGCGCCCAGCGCAGGCCGAAGCCGTAGCGCATGATGTCGTCGAGTTCCTCGACCGTGCAGATGCCGTCCTTGATCAGCCACAGCGCCTCGCGCCATGCCGCTTCGAGCAGGCGGTCACCGACGAAGGCCTCGATCTCCTTGCGGATGACGACAGGCTTCATGCCGATCGAGGCATACATCTCCTTGGCGACCTCGATCGCCTCGGGGAAGGTCTGCTCGCCACCGACGATCTCCACCAGCGGCAGGAGATAGACCGGGTTGAAC
>NZ_RZRP01000198.1:0-8564 GCF_003997795.1 Mesorhizobium sp. M7A.F.Ca.US.005.03.2.1
GCCAAGATGCTGGCCGACGGCAAGCTGGACGAAAGCTCGAAAGCCTGGCTGAAGACGCCGCTCAATCCCGACAATCTCAAGGATTGAGTTTCCGTGGCCTTTGCCTGGCTCCCGGGTGCCCTGGGCGACATCGCGCATGGCGCGGCCACGACGATCCTGCTGATCGCCGTGACCACGCTGGCCGGAACGCTGCTCAGCATCCTGGGTGCCGCGGGGCGGCGAAACGGCCCGGTGCTGCTCAAGCGGGCAATCGCCTGCTATGTCGAGGTGATGCGCAACACGCCGTTCCTGGTGCAGTTGTTCTTCATCTTCTTCGGGCTGCCCAGCCTGGGCGTCCGGCTCGACCCGCTCCTGGCCGCGATGCTGGCGATGACGCTCAACATGGCGGCCTACACCATCGAGATCGTCGGCGCCGGGCTTGACGCCGTGCCCGGCGGGCAGACGGAAGCAGCGCTGGCCCTTGGGCTGCGGCCACGCCAGGTGTTCGTCAAGATCGTGCTGCCGCAGGCGCTCAAGATCATCTACCCCGCGCTCACCAGCCAGATCGTCATCATGATGCTGGAGTCCGCCGTCGTGTCGCAGATCGCCGTGCGTGAGCTGACCTACGAGGCCGACATGCTGCAGGCACGCACCTTCCGCTCCTTCGAGACCTATTTCGTCGTGACGCTGGTCTATCTCGCTCTGTCGATGGCCTTGCGCCGGCTGCTGGTGTCAGGCGGGCGCCGCGCGCTCGGAGCCGGTGTGTCATGATCGAGTTCACCTTCTGGGACATCGTGCGCAACCTACTGCTCGCCGCCCGCTGGACGGTGCTGCTATCGCTGGCCGCCTTTATCGGCGGCGGCATCGTCGGCATGATCGTGCTGTTCTTCAGGATCGCTGAGAACAAATGGAGCCGGCGTGTCGCCTCCGGCTACATCGCCCTGTTCCAGGGGACGCCGCTCTTGATGCAGCTGTTCCTGATGTTCTTCGGCCTGCCGATGCTTGGTCTGCGCATCGAGCCGTGGACCGCGGCGGCGCTCGGCCTCACCTTCTTCGCCAGCGCCTATCTCGCCGAGATCTGGCGCTCCGGCGTCGCGGCGCTACCCCTCGGTCAATGGGACGCCGGTGCCAGCCTCGGCCTGCACTATCTGCAGGAACTCAGGCTGATCATCCTGCCGCAGGCGTTTTCGATCACCCGCGCACCCACGGTCGGCTTCCTGGTGCAGCTGATCAAATCGACGGCGCTCACCTCGATCATCGGCTTCGAGGAGCTGGTGCGGACCTCCAACGCCATCAACAATGCGACCTTCGAACCGTTCAAGGTATACGGGCTGGTGGCGCTGATCTTCTTCGTCATGTGCTTTCCGCTGACGCAATACGCCCGCAGGCTCGAGAAACAGGCGGCTGCTCGCTGACGCGCCAAGGCAGCGCCCGATTTCAGACCGGCAACCCAAGCTGCTTGCGCAGGCTCTTGTCGAATGCGGATGCGGGGACGAAACGGCGCAGGAAACGGACCTGGCGCGCCATTTTCCCCGCCGCATAGCGTTTCTTCGGCGCGGGATCGGTCGCTGCTGCCAGAATGGTCTTGGCGACCACTTCGGGCGCATCGCCTTTTTCCATTGATTTCCGCACTGACATAGTCATCCCCGCGCGCGCGGAGTCGTAGATTTCGAGCGACCGGTCGGGGGCGGCAAGATTGTCCTCGAATGATGTGCGGGTATAGGCGGGCTCCACCAGCGAAACGCGAATGCCGAAGGGGCGCAATTCGTGATCGAGCGACTCGGAATACCCTTCGATGGCGTGTTTGGTCGACGAGTAAAGCGCGAAATAGGGAGCGGGGATGAACCCCTGTACCGAGCTCAAATTTACGATTCTGCCCTTCCCTTGGCGCCGCATTGCCGGCAGCACCGCGTTGGTCACGCGCAAGACGCCGAAGACGTTCACGTCGAACAGCGCCTTGGCCTGGGCGGTCGAGGACTCCTCCGCGCCGCCAAACAGGCCCATGCCGGCATTGTTGACAAGCACGTCGATGCGTCCGGCCGCGGCCAGAACGTCATCGACCATTGTCGCGACGGACGCGTCGTCGGTCACGTCGCAGGTCAGCATGGTCACGCCGGCGGATTGCTGTGAGGCCGTGCGACGGCTGGTTCCGAAGACGCGAAAGCCAGCGCCGAGCAACGCGTCGGCGGTAGCGCGCCCGATGCCGGAAGATGCCCCTGTGACAAGGGCGACGCCGGGATTGGTCTTGTTCATGGATTCATATCCTTCTTTGCGTTGGATCGGATTGGGAAAAGCATTGAGATAGGCCGGGGCAAAGGGCGTCGGTCATGACTGCGTCTGGCCACCGCTAGTTCCAGCGTCTGAACAGGGCGCTGGCATTCACGCCGCCAAAGCCGAAGCCATTGGAGATCGCGTACTCCATCTCCATGGGCCGGGGTGCGTTGGCGACGAAGTCGATTCCGTCGCCGGCCGGATCGGCCTCGCCAAGGTTGAGGGTTGGCGGGGCGACCTGATCCCTGAGCGCCAGGATTGCGAAGATCGCACCAAGCCCGCCGGCCGCTCCGAGCAGGTGTCCGGTCGCCGATTTCGTGGCACTGACAGCTATCGCGAAATCGCGCCCGAACACGCTCTTGATCGCTTCGATCTCACCCAGGTCGCCGACTGACGTGGAGGTCGCATGCGCATTGAGATGACGAACGTCGCGTGGCGAAATCCCTGCCTGGGCAATCGCGATCTGCATGGCCCGGCGCGCGCCGTCGCCGTCCTCTGGCCCGGAGGTGACGTGATGGGCATCCGCCGTCGTGCCGTAGCCGACGAGCTCAGCAATCGGTTTTGCGCCGCGCGCCAACGCGTGGCTCAACGCCTCGATGACCAGCACGCCGGCCCCTTCGCCCATGACGAAGCCGTCCCGCGATGTGTCGAAAGGGCGCGAGGCTTGGGCCGGCGCCCAATTGAAGCCGGTTGAAAGAGAACGAGCCGCGGCGAAACCGCCGAGACTGACGGTGTTGATGCACGCTTCCGTTCCGCCGCACACGGCGATGTCGGCTTCGTTGGCGCGGATCAGGCGGGCGGCGTCGCCGATCGCCTGGATGCCCGCCGCGCACGCCGTCACCGGTGCGCCGAGTGGACCTTTGAAGCCATGACGGATCGAGATGTGGCCCGCCGCGAGGTTCACCAGGAAGGACGGCACCGTAAAGGGAGACAGGCGGCGGGCGCCACGCAGGTCCACCGTGCGCACCGCCTCGGTGATGGCCGGGAACCCGCCGACACCTGAAGCGATGATCGTGGCCGTGCGCAGGCGATCCGCCTCCAAGGCAGGCTTCCATTGCGCCTGCGCAAGCGCCTCTTCCGCCGCCGCCAGCGCGAAGAGAATGAACCGGTCTACCTTGCGCTGATCCTTCGCGGACAGGACGGCATCGGCATCGAAACCAGCCTCGGGGTCTTCGCCCAGGGAGGGAACCACGCCGCCAATCTTAGCCGGCAGCTCTCCCACCACATCGTCAGGAAGCCTGCGAACGCCAGACCGGCCAGCAAGCAGGCGTGACCAGGACGCTTCGACATTGGCGGCAAGGGGCGTGACCGCACCCATGCCCGTGACGACAATCCGTTCCATCTGCTCTCCTATCCTTGCTGTGCTGGCGGCGCTGCTCGCGCCGTTCAAGTAGCGACTGCTTCGCGAACCTGATCGGCCGCCGCATCCAGAAAAGCCTGCGCAAGGTCGGGGTCGTTGACGACCCGCGACAGCACGACCGCGCCGACCATCGTCGAGAGAACGGCCATTGCCTTGTTGCCGGTCTTTTCGCTGTCGCCCTCGCCAACCCAACCGCCGAGCATCTCAAGGTACGCTTTGATGCCCGTCTCGAATGATGCCTTCACCTCGGCACCTTGCCTGGCCGCATCCGAGCCGAGCGCAACGACCGGGCAGCCGTCCATCCTTTCTCCGCGATGATCCATGCTGAGGTAGAATGAGATCACCCCGTCGAGCGGGTTCCCGGGATTTGCCGCGGTCGCGGCCGACCATTTGTGGGTGGCGCTTTCCATCGCCCGCCTGGACGCCAGCGCCGCCAGATCGTCCTTCGACTCGAATTGCTTGTAAAAGGCACCCTGGGTCAGCCCGGCCCCTTTCATCAGATCCTTGAGGCCGATGCCGTCAAACCCGCGCTCCCGAAAAAGCCGGCTTGCCACATTGATCACGGTCTCACGGTTTTCCGCGGCCTGAGTGCGACTTACACGCATCGTCATCTCCTTTTTAGATTGCATTCGTAATCTATACCCTATATAGAGGGTGAACGCAATCTAAAAAAGGACAAATGAGATGATCCGCAAAACCTTGGGCGCCTCGCTGCTGGCGGCGCTGTTTCTTGCAACCCCGGCTCTTGCCGAGGAAGCCACCATCGGACGCCCGATCGAAGGCGGTAGCCTGCACCAGGGACACCTGGACATGGTGGCCTACTACGTTCCGCGCGGCGACCTGCTTGAGGTCACCGCCACTTTCGCACCGAAGGCCGGGGGTGATCCGCTGCGGGTTGTCATGGGCCTCGCCAACAGTGACGCCGTGGCGTTTTCCATACCGGGCCACCCGGGCCCGCTCTACGCGTTCTCAAGGTCCGGTGAGGAAGTGACGGTCTCGACCGAGACGGACACATCCCTGCGAGCCGACGCGACAATGCCCTGACCTGACGCGCAGGCCACGGCCGAGCGATGCTGGCCGGGGTCTCGCGTCGGAACGGCGCGCCACCGATAAGTTTGGAGAGAGGTCACATGCTTTACAGCTATTTTGTCGAGAAATCGATCCGGCAGAGCTTCGACGACGTCAACAACCATCGCTGGGATGCGGCGGTGAAGGCCATCGCGCCGCATGTCCATCACCGGGTTGGTGGCGCACACGCGCTTGGTGGCGAGCGTCACGACAAGCAAGCCCTGCGCCGGTGGTTCGAGCGCCTCGGCCGTGTCCTGCCCACTCTCCATCTCACGGTCAACCACGTGTGGGTGAAGGGCTGGCCGTGGCATACCACCGTGTTTGCTCAGTGGGATGGCACCGCTACCCTGCTCAACGGCGATACGTCCTACGTCAACCGTGGTCTCCACGTGTTCACGCTGCGGTGGGGCAGGGTTCATGCGCTCGAGGAGTTCTACGATTCACAGGCGGCGGCGCGCGCTCTCGCCGCCCAGGCCGCAGCCGGCCTCGAAGAAGCTGTCGCCGAACAGATAACAAGCTAGCACAAGCGCGGTCCGAGGACGCCCAAGGTCTACGGGCCGGTGGCGCCGATCGTCTTCGTCTCGTGCCTTGCGCCCACGCACTATGCGCGCAGGCTCGAGAAGCGAGCGCTGGCGCGCTGGACTGCAGGCCCTGCATCGATGCCGGTGCTGTCGCGGCAACGGTCGAGCCGAGGCAGGCATATAGCTTTCCCCTTGGGAATAGGACTTGACATCTTGCCGTTCGAATTGTCCATTTGAAGCTTGACCGGGCCGAACGGGGCGGCGAGGGACAGGGGCAAACCGGCGGGTGGATAGACAGTCGAGTCGAGTGCTGTTGAGGACGGTCGGGCTGACAAAAGCCTTTCGAGGGCTAGTTGCCCTGCGTGATCATTCCATCGAGCTCCACGAACGTGAAATCATTGGGGTAATCGGGCCGAATGGCTCGGGCAAGAGCACGCTTTTCAACCTGATCACCGGCTTCTCCCAGCCGAATTCCGGTAGCATCGAGATGGAGGGCCGGTCGATCGTCGGCCTGCGCACATCGCAGATCGTCGCGATGGGCATCGCCCGCACCTTCCAGGGCTCTCGCCTGTTCGGCAGCCTCAGCGTCGCGCAGAACGTGCTGACGGCGGCGCAGTTGCGCCATCCTGTCGGCGCCGCCGATACCGTGCTGCGCGGTCGGCGTTATCGCGAGCGGGTGGCCGCGACCCGGCAGAAGGCCGACGAACTCCTCGACCTCATGGGCCTGACAGATCAGGCCGGCAGGGTCGCCGCGGATCTTCCCTACGGCGATCAGCGGCGGCTGGAGATTGCGCGTGCGTTGGCGACCGGCCCGCAACTGCTGTTGCTCGATGAGCCCGCTGCCGGTCTTGATTCCAACGAGACCAAGGTGTTGGCAGCGCTGATCCGGACGATCCGTGACCGCTATGGCGTAACGGTGGTCGTTGTCGAGCACGACATGGACCTGATCATGGCGCTGTGCGAACGCATCCAGGTGCTGGCGACTGGCGAGGTGATCTGCGTCGGAACACCGGAGCAGGTACGCGAACACCCGAAAGTGCGGGAGGCGTATCTTGGCCACGCCTAGCCCCGTTCTGCTCAGCGTCGAGAACCTCGAGGTCAATTTCGGCGCGGTGCGTGCGCTGAAGGGCATTTCGCTCGACGTCCATGCCGGCGAGGTGGTGGCGTTGGTGGGCGCCAACGGCGCCGGCAAGAGCACGACCTTGCGCACCATTTCCGGCCTGTCGCGGCCGCGCGGCGGCAGGATCATCTTCGATGGCAAGCCGATTGGAGGTGTCGCTCCGTCGCGCATCGTAAGTCTGGGCATCGCGCAGAGCCCGGAGGGCAGGCGCCTGTTCGGCGGCCTGACGGTGGCTGACAATCTGCGGCTCGGCGCCTGCACCCGCACCGACAAGGATGCCATCCTCAGAGACAGCGAGCGCATGTTCATGCTGTTCCCGATTCTCAAGCAGCGGCTGAAGCAGCTGGCCGGGACGCTGTCGGGCGGCGAACAGCAGCAGCTTGCTTTGGCGCGCGCGCTGATGGCGGCGCCGCGCCTGCTGCTGCTCGACGAGCCTTCGCTCGGCGTTGCGCCGCTGCTGGTGCGCCACATCTTCAGCGCGCTTGCCGAACTGAAGCGCCAGGGCATGACGATGCTTCTGGTGGAACAGAACATCACGCTCGCGCTGGACCTCGCCGACCGCGCCTATGTGCTGCGCACGGGCCAGGTGGCGCTGTCTGGCCGGTCCGCGGAACTGCGCGACAGCGAACGCGTGGCGCAGGCATATCTCGGGGCGGCAACATGACCCAGCTGGACTATATCCTGCAGCAGATCGTCAATGCGGTGAGCCTCGGCAGCCTCTACGCACTGGTGGCGGTCGGCCTGTCGATCGTCTTCGGCGTCCTCAAGCTGACCAATTTCGCGCATGGCGACGTCATGATGGTAGGTGCCTTCGGGGTTGCCTTGCTGGTCGGCATCGGCGTTCCGTTCCCGGTCGCCGTGATCTGCGGCATCGCCGCGGCCGCCGCCGCCGGCTTCCTCATCGAACGCATCGCCTACCGCCCGATCCGCGACGCGCCCGACGTTGCGCGACTGCTGACCAGCCTCGCCGTCACCTACATCATCGAGAATGTCGGCATCCTGGTGTTCACCTCCTCGCCGCGCAATTTTCCACTCCCCGATATTCTCAACACCTCCTGGGAAATGTCGAACGGCGCCATCACCTTCACCAGCATCAATCTCCTGACCATCGCGCTGACCTTCGTGTCGCTGCTGCTCCTCGGCTGGTTTATCACGCGCACCACGACTGGGCTCGGCATGCGCGCCGCAGCCGAGGACATGTCGGCGGCACACCTTGTCGGTCTGAACGTCAACCGGCTGATCATCGTCGCCTTCATCGTCGCATCCGCCTATGCCGGCCTCGCCGGCATTTTGTGGGCGGCGCAGGCCGGCGTGGTGCAGCCGCAGATGGGCTTCACGCCGCTCCTGAAGGCTTTCGTGGCGGCAATCATCGGCGGCTTCGGGTCGATCGCGGGCGCCCTGGTCGGCGGCTACATATTGGGCGCGCTGGAGATATTCATCGTCGCATTCCTGCCGAGCAGCGTCTCGTCCTATCGCGACGCAATCGTCTTCGCCGTGCTGATCGCCTTTCTCCTGGTGCGCCCGGGTGGGCTGCTCCAGCCAAACCGGGAGATAAAGCTGTGAGCCGGGAAGCGCGGATCACACTCCTCGTCCTCGTCGCCGTGGTGGCGGGAGCAGCTGTCGCTTTCGGTGCGCCGCACGTGCTGAGCGACTATTTCGTCCGGATTATCCTGCTGATCGCGCTGAATGCAATCCTGGTGCTGGCGCTGTCGCTGAGCAACGGTTTTACCGGCGTGTTTTCGCTCGGTCATGTCGGCTTCATCGGCGCCGGCGCGTATATTTCGGGGATCCTGTCGATCCCGGTGCAGCAGAAGATGGCATTGCTGCCGCATCTGCCGGGGTTTCTGCATGCTTTCAGCCTCCCCTTCCTGCCGGCGACGCTGGTGGCAGGCGTTCTGACGGCACTGCTTGCGGTGGTCGTCGGTTATCCCTTGATGCGCCTGTCGGGCTATTTCGTTTCGGTGGCGACGATGGGATTCTTGATTATCGTCAACGTGGTGCTGATCAATGCGTCGGATTTCACCCGAGGCGCCCGCACGTTTACCGGCGTGCCGCTGGAGACGACGTTGCCCTGGGTGATGGGTTGGCTCGCCATCACGGTGTTCGTTCTGGCGCGCCTGGTTTATTCGCCTTTCGGGCGCGCCATGAAGGCGGTGCGCGACGACACAATCGCGGCCAGCGCTGTCGGAATCGGCGTGCTGCGGACCAGACTGATCGCCTTCGTCATCGGCGCGTTCTTCTCGGG
>NZ_RZRP01000199.1:0-8528 GCF_003997795.1 Mesorhizobium sp. M7A.F.Ca.US.005.03.2.1
CCGGCTCAGCCTTGGGATCCGGCGGCACGGCAGGCTTGAGGCGCACGCCCCGGCCGCCGCGCTCGCTGGCCTGATTCTCGCCGATCAGCTCCACCCCGGCCTCGTCGAGGGCCTGGATGACCTTCATCAGCGTGTCGACCACGCCCCTGACCACGCCATCGCTCGCCTCCATGCGCTGGATAGTCGGAAGCGAAACGCCGGCGCGCTCGGCGAGCGTCTTCTGATCGATGCCGGCCAGCGCCCTTGCGGCGCGCATCTGCGCGGCAGTGATCATCGGCCGGAATCCCCGTCTGAGTCTGCAGGAGTAAGGTATAATATCATTATTCTGATGTTTCAAGCATTAGGATGAATGTTTGAGACGTAAGGGGCGGCGCCTGACTGACCATTTTTAGATACTTTCCCGGGATTGCGCTAAGGTCTTCCATCTGGGCAGGGAGTAACGCGGTTGAATATCTTCAAGACTTTCATGACATCGGCAGCCTTGCTGTCGGCGGTTTTCCTGTTGGCCGGCTGCGGGCACGGGCTGATCAACCGGCTGATCTAGTCTCCAGTCTCGCCGTCCGGGTGCTGCCCACGCCATCGCTGCCACGTCCGGGCAGCGAGCCAGCACAGCATCGCCCAGACGAAGCCGGCGCACCAGCCGGCCAGCACATCCGACGGCCAGTGGACGCCGAGATAGACGCGGCTGATGCCGACCAGCAGCGTCGTCAGCACCGCCAGCGACAGCACATAGATCTTCGTCGTTCGACCGGGCAGGAAGCGTGCCGCCAGCGCGCCGAGCGTCAGATAGGTCACCGCCGACAGCATGGCGTGGCCGCTGGGAAAAGACAGCGTCGTTTCGTTGACGAGATGCGAGACGAGTTCGGGGCGCGGCCGGTCGATTCCGGCTTTCAGCAGGCTCGACAGCACCTGACCGCCGGCCACCGCCACGAAGATGAAAAGGGCGGTCGCCGGCCTGCGGATAAGCAGGAGATAGACGATTACCGCCGTCACGATCAGCACCAGCACGCTGCCGCTGCCAAGGCTTGTGATGTCGCGCATCGCCCCTTGCAGCCACAGCGGGCCGATCGGGCTGTCAGGCCGCCCCGCCTGGCGGAAGGCGAGCAGGATTTCGGTGTCGAAGGCGTGCGGGGTGGTGGCGCGCGCCATCTCCATCAGCTCCTCGAATCCCCAAAGGCCGGCCGCGATGACCAAGCCGGCCAGCAGCACCGGGAATTCGACCCGGTTGAGCAAAGCGTTCGCGGCATTCTTCATCGGCAATCCGCCCGTTACAGCCGGCCTTGCAGATAGGGTCCGAGCGTGATCAGCGCCACTGCGGCGATCGCCAGCATGATGCCGGTCGCCTGCAGCGCGTTGACGCGCTCGCCGAAGAAGACCAGTGCCACGACGTTCACCGAGACCAGCTGGATGACGGCAGACAGGCTGAACGACACCGACATGCCGAATTCGCGGATCAGCCGCAGCATGATCAAATTGCCCAGCGAATAGAGCGCCAGCGTCAGCGCGATCTTGCCGAGGCTCGGCGCCAGGCCCCATTGCTTGGCGGCTGTCGCCGCCAGCAGGAAAATGACCGTTGAAAAGCCGAGCTGCAGCAGTCCCGAAAAACTCAACGTTCCGTCCCCTCTCGAAGCGGCTCCCGCCGCATGTGTCGCGGACGTTGTTTCCGAAGCGCGCCGGGACGTCAAGCGCTCGACCAAACGAAGCTCTTGGCAATGGCAAGACGGAGGCTCAATGTACCGACATCGTCCAGCCAGTCGATTGAAGGGCGGTCAGGGGTTCATGATTCGTATTCTGCAGAACTTGACGCGACGCTGGAGCGAACTCTCTCTTGCCTTGCAATTCGTCGTTGCCGGCGGTTTTGGCCTGCTGGCCGTCATGCTGGTGGTGGGCGCCTGGGTGACGGCGCAGATCAGAGAGGGCGTCATCCGCAATTCGGCCGCCACGACGGCGCTCTATGTCGACAGCGTGATTGCGCCGCTGCTTCCCGACTTGCGCAAGGAGCAGGAGCTCAGCGATTCCGTCAAGCAGGCGCTGGACGAGACGCTTGGCCAGGGCGCGCTCGGCAAGCGCCTCGAATCGTTCATGCTCTGGCGCCGCGACGGGACGGTCCTCTATGCCAAGGAGACGGCCCTGATCGGCCGCCGCTTCGCTCCGAGCGACAATCTGCGTTCCGCTTTCGAAGGCAATGTCGTCGCTGAATTCAATACTTTCGATGAGGATGAGAGCGAGGAGAAGGCGACCGGCTTGCCATTGCTGGAGATCTACAATCCCGTGCGCGAGCCCTGGTCGGGCGAGGTGGTGGCGGTTACCGAGTTCTATGAGATCGCCGACGATTTCCAGGCCACCCTGGCTTCCGCTCTGTGGTCGAGCTGGCTGATCGTGGCCGGCGCGACCCTGGCGGCATTCCTGCTCCTGTCGGGCATCGTCGTGCGCGGCAGCCGCACCATCGACGACCAGCGTGGGGCGCTGCGCCGCCAGGTGTCGGAACTGCAGGGCCTGGTGGCGCAAAACAGTGCCTTGCGACTGCGCGTGCAACAGGCCTCGCGCCGCGCCACCGCGCTCAACGAAAGATATCTGCGCCGCATCGGCGCCGACCTGCATGACGGCCCGGCCCAACTCGTGGCCCTGGCGGCGCTGCGCATGGACAGCCCGATATTTTCCAGCGATGGCCATTCAGGCGCAAGCCGCTCGACCGAGGTCACGATGATTCGCAAGACGCTGGAGGATGCGATGCGCGAAATACGCGGCATCTGCACCGGCCTTGTCCTGCCGCAGATCGAGACGGCTGCCGCAACCGACATTCTGCGGCTGGCCGTCAAGGAACACGAACAGAGGACGGGAACGTCGGTGACGCTGACGCTGGCCGGACAGTTGCCTGAACCCGGCGCCTCCGAGAAGATCAGCATCTATCGTTTCGTCCAGGAAGGGCTGAACAATGCCTATCACCACGGGCTAGGCAAGGATCAGGCGGTGAGTGCCGGGATGAAAGGTGGCAGGCTTTTTGTCGAAGTGTCGGACCGCGGGCCGGGTTTCGATCCGACGGCACGGGTCGAGGGCCTCGGGCTCGCCGGCCTCAGGGAACGGGTCGAAAGCATTGGCGGACAGTTCGAAACCTTGACCGGGCCGCAAGGTACGCGTTTGGTGATCCGTCTGTCGGTCGAGGAGCAAGCATGACTGGGACCATTCGCATTGCCATTGTCGACGATCATCCCCTCTTTCGCGAAGGTGTGACGCGCAGCCTGTCGGAGATCGGAGGCTTCGAGATGGTTGGCGAGGGCGCCACGGCGCAGGATGCCGAACGCCTCGCCGCGACGATGCGGCCCGACATCTTGCTGCTCGACATCTCGATGCCGGGCGGCGGGCTGAGCGCGGTCGCAAGCATCCTCGCCAACCATCCCGCCCAGAAGATCGTCATGCTGACCGTCTCGGAGGCCAATGCCGATGTGACCAAGGCGCTGAACGCAGGGGTGAATGGCTATGTCCTCAAAGGCGTCGGATCGCGCGGCCTCGCCGACATCCTGCGCAATGTCGCAGCCGGCGAAAGCTATCTCTCGCCGACACTATCGGCCCGGCTGCTTTCGGATCTCCAGTCCCAGCAGCCGACCGACGGCTTGGCGGAACGGCTGCGGCAGCTCACCGATCGGCAAACGGAAATCCTGCGGCTGGTGGCGGAGGGGCTGAGCAACAAGGAAGTCGCCTTGCGGCTTGAGTTGCAGGAGAAGACCGTCAAACATCACATGACCGGAGTGCTGTCGAAGCTCAATGTGCGAAATCGCACCGAAGCGGCCTTGATGATGCGTGAGTGGCGCGACCGCGACAGGCCCTCCTAAAGCATTTCACCGTTTCACGGAAACGGCGAGCTGCTCTAACTCTTTGTTTTGACGCAATTCCCAAGGGAAAAGCGCTACGCGCATTTCCCGGGAAAACCGCTTCACACTTTTTCTAGAACTGCTTGGGTCAGGTCTGGGGAAATGCGCAGCGGTTTCCCGTCCCGGATTGCGCAAAAGCGCGTCGCGCCTCGGGACCGCAGCCATTGCGGTGCCGAAAACCGGGACGATGCCGGCCGGAAACGAGGTCACCTCCGCCGGGGGGCGGCGGAGGTGACGTGCAAAGCTGACCGTTGCCTGTTGGCCAGCTTCACAAGGCCTTGAGACGATTGGCATCGGCCGGCGTGGCCTGGCGGTCGATGATCGTGCGACCGAGAGCGTCCTTCATGCTGAAACGACCGTTCTCGAGCTTTTCCGTTATGCCGTCGGGATGCCTGACTGTGATCTTGTTGCCGGTCACGTCGACCTTGTCACCGGTCTTTGCATTGACATGGCTCCCGCTCTTACCCTGACTGGATCCTGATTTGCCGTTGTTGCCGTTATTGCCGCTGTTGCCGTTATTCCCATTGCCGTTGCCGCTGTTCCCGCTATTGCTTCCGCCGGAATTGCCGCCGTTGCCGCCCCCACTGTTGCCACCACCACCGCCGCCACTGTTACCGCCACCCTTGGCGTATGCGCTGGCGGTGTGGATGCCGGAAACGGAGCCGTCCAGGACAATTTGATAGGGCGCAATCGTCAACACCAGCGCCGCTGCCGATTTGAGCGCCAGCCGGCAACAACGGGTCGTGAAACGGGTCGTGACCGATCTGTGCATTCTGATCTCCGACGACTGAGTCCGGCGCGCCCCACCCCAACGTTGCAGTGCAACCAACATTGCCGAAAGACGCGGCGCCCGGAAGCGACCTCCGACCGTTGCGGTTGTCAACCAGGACCATTGCAAGCGCAAGGTTGGACTAAAGTCCCAAGTATATGCTACATTAGCTTCGCATGAACGGCGCCGTGACCGCCATCGCTAAACGGGAGACTGGCTTTCCCGATGCCTGACGACGGCAGACGCCGAACATCAAGTCACCTCCGCCGGGGGCGGCGGAGGTGACTTGTCGAGGGTGCAGTTGCCCGTTGATCTGTTTTTTGCAAACGACTGATGTCGTCCGCCGTCGCGGGATGCGCGGCCAAGATGCCGCCTAAGGTCTCCTTTCATCTCGAACCGGCGATTCTGGAGCAGTTCACGGTCTGCGGGAATGCTTAGCCAGCGCTGCGCGCAATGCCTGTCGCGTCTGAAAGGTCTCCCGATGTCACGAAAATGTGATCCGGCGATTATAAGGGGGTCAAACAGGTACCCACGCTCCAGCCAATCCAACAGCCAGAGGCAAGCCATGACTGACCTTCGCTCCCCCGACACCCGATTCCGCACCAGCCTGCTCGAGGAAAACGACGGCCCGGCCATCAACGCTTCCGACAACCGCACCATGGGCGAGATCATCGCCGCGCGGTTCTCGCGCCGCGGCTTCCTCAAGGGTTCGCTGGCTGTCTCGGCCATCGCCGCCACCGTCAGCCCGCTGGCGCTGATCAGCGCCGACGAGGCCCGGGCCGCTGAAGGCTCGGCCTTCACGTTCGACGAACTCGAGGCCGGCATCGACGACAAGCACCACGTCGCGCCGGGTTACGATGCCGATGTGCTGCTGCGCTGGGGCGATCCGCTGTTTGCCGATTCGCCCGACTTCGACCCGACGAAACAGTCGGCCGAGGCCCAGGCGAAACAGTTCGGCTACAACAACGATTATGTCGGCTACATCCCCATCGACGGCTCGGCCGAACATGGCCTGCTGGTGGTCAACCACGAATACACCAATCCGCATCTGATGTTCCCGGGCATCGTGAAGATCGTCCAGAAGGACGGCAAGAAGTCGGCCGAAGTCGCACCCCTCTCGAAGGAGCAGGTCGATGTCGAGATGGCAGCTCACGGCGGCACCATCGTCGAGATCCGCAAGACATCAGGCAAATGGCAGGTGGTGCGCGACGGCAAGCTCAATCGCCGCATCACCTCCAACACCGAAATGGCGCTGTCCGGTCCGGTTGCCGGCCATGACCGCGTCAAGACCAATGCCGATCCGTCCGGCACCAAGGTGTTCGGCACGTTCAACAATTGCGCCGGCGGCGTCACGCCCTGGGGCACCTATGTGATGGCCGAGGAGAACATCCATGGCTATTTCTCCGGCGAGTTGCCGGAAGGCCACAAGGAAGCCGCGAACTACAAGCGTCTCGGCATTCCCGAAGGCGCCTATGAATGGGCGGCGCATTACGAGCGTTTCGACCTCGCCAAGGAGCCCAATGAGGCCAACCGCTTCGGCTGGATCGTCGAGGTCGATGTCAACGACCCGACCTCGACGCCGAGGAAGCGCACCGCCATGGGCCGCTTCAAGCATGAGGGCGCCGAATCGATTGTCGCCAGGGACGGCCGCGTCGTCTTCTATCTCGGTGACGACGAGCGCTTCGACTATGTCTACAAGTTCGTGACCAAGGCCGCGTTCGATCCGAACGATCATGCCGCCAACAGGGACCTGCTCGATGATGGCACGCTGCATGTCGCCAGGTTCGCCGAAGATGGCACGGTCGAATGGCTGCCGATCGTCTTCGGCCAGGGACCGCTGACGGCTGAAAACGGTTTCACTGGCCAGGCCGACGTGCTGATCGAGACGCGCCGCGCCGCCGACCTGCTCGGTGCCACCAAGATGGACCGCCCCGAAGACATCCAGCCCAATGCCGTCAATGGCAAGGTCTATGTCATGCTGACCAACAATTCGAAGCGCAAGGCCGACCAGGTAGACGCCGCCAACCCGCGCGCCGAAAACGCCTTTGGCCACATCATCGAGATCGCCGAGGACGGCGGTGATTTCACCGCCGCCAAGGGCAAGTGGGAAGTGCTGCTGAAATGCGGTGATCCGGCGGTTGCCGATGTCGGCGCCACCTTCTCGACGGCAACGACGGCCAATGGCTGGTTCGGCATGCCCGACAATTGCGCGGTCGATTCGGCCGGGCGTCTCTGGGTCGCAACCGACGGCCAAGGCCCGAAAGCCACCGGCCGCACGGATGGTCTGTGGGCGGTGGACACGGAAGGGGCGGCGCGGGCAACCTCGAAACTGTTCTTCCGCGTGCCGATCGGCGCCGAAATGTGCGGTCCGCTGTTTGCGCCCGACGACCAGACCGCCTTCGTCGCCGTCCAGCATCCGGGCGATGGCGGCGAGGACTGGGAAGCGTTCGGCCGCCCGTCCTACTATGAGGATCTGTCGACGCGCTGGCCCGACTTCAAGCCCGACATGCCGGTGCGGCCGTCGGTGGTCGCCATCACCAGACAGGGCGGCGGCAAGATCGCGGTCTGATTGCCTCCAGCATGGGGCGCAGCAGCGGAGCAGATTTGCACCGCTGCCGCCCTTTGAAGTCGCGGCATGGGGTGAAGTCGGTCAAGCCTCGGGAAAGATTGGCAATTTAAACATGGCGCCCTAGGTCTTTATCAGGAGATCGCCATGTCGAAGTCCGTCTATGACCGTGGCTTGCTCAAGCCAGCCGATATCGCCAAGCTGCAGCGCGTGTTCGACGAGGCCTGCCGGCGGCGCGAGGCACATCCCGATTCCGCCGACGCGCGGGAAATCGCGCTTAACCTGCTCGCCCTGCACAATGCCGGCATGGTGGAAGAGGACATGCTGATGGAGGCCGTCGGTTTCCGGCGGCTGGAACCCAAATCAGCGTGATGCGCCGGGTTGGTGCGAGGCCGACCCTGCAATCCGTTTGGCGATCGCCTTGGCCAGGATGCCGGCATTGGCGAAGCAGCCGCGAATGCTCGGCCGCATGCCGGTGAACCACAGACCGGGCAATTTCGGATCGGCTTGCCCGCCGTTGAAGAGCGGAACGCCCTTGGCGTCGAGCACGCCGAGCTTGCCGACCATCGGCTCCAGCCCGGTGCGGTAGCCTGTCGCGGCAATGACGATGTCAGGATAGATCAGGCTGCCATCGGCCAGGATCACGCCGTCACGGGTGAATTCCCTTATGCCGGGTACGACGGTGATCTTGCCGGCCTTTATGGCGCTGACGGCGCCATCGTCGGCGGCGATCGCGGTGTAATCCGAGGTCAGGCGGCTGGCGCCGCCCGCAGGCGCGGGCGGCAGGCCGAATTTGGTCAGGTCGCCGAAAGCCAGGCGCTGCGTCGCCGACATCACCGCGTCGGCGACCCGCAACGGCAAGCGAGCCATGAACGGCGAAAGCCGGTGCACGGCGATCTTGCCGATGCGCTTGGGCAGCAGGGCGGGACCGCTGCGGGCCGACAGCCAGATGGCGGCCGTGTCTATGCCGGCCAGATGATTGAGCGCATCGAAACCCGAATTGCCGGCGCCGACGACCAGCACTTTCTGGCCCGCATAGGCCTGTGCGTCACCGAAATCCGCCGAATGGATGATGCGCCCGACGAAATCCTTCATGCCTTTCCATTCGGGAATGAACGGCTGCCTATCGCGGCCGGTGGCGACGACGACATTGCGGGCCAGCCGCAGGCCAGCGCTGGTCCGTACCGCCCAGTGATCGCCCTTGAAGGCAATCTCTTCGACAGCGACGCCAAACTGCACCGGCAGCCGGTTTTCCTCCCTGAAATCATTCATGTGGCGGATGACGACCGTCCGGTGCGGAAAGGCGGGGGTGCCGGGGGGATAG
>NZ_RZRP01000019.1:0-5000 GCF_003997795.1 Mesorhizobium sp. M7A.F.Ca.US.005.03.2.1
CTTCAGGTGCTGCTCGACCGGGGTGGCGCTTCGCCTGGCGTCATCGACGGGCGTTTCGGTTCGAATGTCGACAAGGCGCTCGCCGCCTACAACCAGATCACCGGCGCCAATCTGCGATCGACCGACGCGGTCGCCATCCAAGCGGCACTTGCGCAATCCGGCGGCGATGCCTTCGCCAACTACACGATTACAGCGGAGGACGCGGCCGGTCCCTATGTCGCGTCGATCCCGGAAGACTACAGCCAGAAGGCGCAACTCGACCGCATGGGTTATACGTCGGTGACCGAGGCGCTCGCGGAGCGCTTTCACATGGACGAGAATTATCTCAAGGCGCTCAACCCGGAGGTCGATTTCAATCGTCCCGGCACGATCATCAAGGTCGCCAATTTCGGCAGGCTGGTTTCGACGCCGGTGGCGCGTATCGTCGCCGACAAGGACAAGAAAGAGGTTTTCGCCTATGACGCCGGCGGCAAACTGGTCGCCGCCTATCCCGCAACCATCGGCTCGTCGGATACGCCGTCACCGTCCGGCATACACACGGTGTCGCGCGTGGCGCTCGATCCGAACTACACCTACAATCCCAGCATCAATTTCAAGCAGGGTCAAAACGACAAGGTCCTGACCATTCCGCCGGGCCCGAACGGTCCCGTCGGTTCGGTCTGGATCGCCCTGGATAAGCCGACCTACGGCATCCACGGCACGCCCGATCCGTCGAAGATCGGCAAGACCGAGAGCCATGGCTGCGTACGCCTGACCAACTGGGATGCGCGGGAGCTGGCCAAATTGGTTTCGCCGGGCGTGACGGTGGAGTTTGTCGGCGGGCCCTCAGCCGATAACCTTGCGCAGCAGTGAACCGCGAAGCGCGGCGGCATAGACCAACTGCACGATCAGGATGAAGCCGACGCTGAGCGAGGGACTGACAAGCGAGAGTGCGGCACCGGCCGCCCACAGGATCTGTGCCTTGATGATGCGCAGATAGACCGTGCGTTTGGTTTCCGCATCGACATCCTCTGCTACGAAGCCGCTTTTCTCCGCATAACGCCAGCTCGCGAACAGCGTGACGCCGAGCGCCAGCAGATTGAGCCAGTAGACCAGCACCGCGGTTCTGAACTCGAGGAAGTCGGCCAGAAGGTCGGTCGAGAAGGGCAGCAAGGCGATGAAGGCGAGAAAGCAAAGGTTCAGCGTGGCAAGCCGTCGATCGGATTTGGCGATCAGACCATGCTGCGCCTGCTGGCCAAACCAGAAGATGGTCAGCGTCAGGAAGCTCAAGGCGTAGGTCAGGAAACGCGGCGCCAGGTCGGCGATCGCGGCGAGCAGCTCGCGTTCGGAATGGATCGCCTCGTGCGCCGGCACCCTGATTTCGAGAACGATCAGGGTGAGCGCGATGGCGAATACGCCGTCGGTGATCCCGACGATACGGCCGCGTCCCTCAGCCGATGCTTCAAGTGGCCGCTTCATCGATGTTTCCCCCTCGGCACCTTCCGGAAACCTAGCATGGTTGCCGCCATTTGCACCTGACAGGGTGCGACCCTGGCCAAACGGCTGGTTTCAGCGACAGCAAGCCACTGGCTGGTTGTTGCCGGTGCGCCAGGGGTTTAAGCAAGGTTTCATGCATTCACCAAGTGAAGCCGCCGCCGTCCCGCTGACCAATCCGGTCACGAATGGAACGTTTTGTCCGCAGTCGCGGCGACGATTTGTGCTGGTCGCGGCAATTCTGGCCTCGGCGCTTGGCTTCATAGACGGCTCCATCCTGGCCATCGCTACACCAGCGATCCGCGTCAATCTCGGCGCAAGCCTTGCCGAGGCGCAGTGGATTTCCAATGCCTATGCGTTGACGCTCTCGGCGCTGATCCTGGCCGGGGGCGCTGCCGGCGACCGATTCGGTCTGCGCCGCGCCTTCGTGGCCGGCATCGCGCTGTTCATCCTCGCTTCGCTTGCCTGTGCGCTGGCGCCGAATGCAATTGTGCTGATCGCATTTCGCGCGTTGCAGGGCATCGGTGCGGCAATCATGGTGCCTGGCAGCCTCGCCATCATCGCCAAGGCCTACCCGAAGAAAGAACGCGGCCGTGCTATCGGCATCTGGGCGGCGGCTTCGGCGCTGACCACGGCACTTGGCCCGGTGTTCGGCGGCTTCGTGCTGTCGGCCTTCGGTGACGGCATCTGGCGGGCGATCTTCGCCATCAACCTGCCGCTGGGCTTGATTTCGATCTGGCTTCTGCTGGCCAAGGTTCCGGCCGATGCGCCGACGGAGAAACGCAGCCTGGATCTCGGCGGTGCAGCGCTCGCGACATTGGCTTTCGGTGCGCTTGCCTATGGGCTGACCTCGATGAGCGCCAGCGGCGAGGGCCTCATGGCAGGGCCGAGCATTGCCGCCGGCGTCGTATTGCTGGCTGTCTTCATCGTCTTCGAGCTTCGTCAGCGCGAGCCGATGATCGACCTCAGCCTGTTTCGCGTCGGTGCTTTCGCCGGCGCCAATGTGGCGACGTTCTTCCTCTATTTTGCGCTGTCGGCCAACCTTTTCTATCTGCCAATGCTGCTGATCGCCGGCTGGGGGCTGAGCACGGCCGAGGTCGGCTTCATCTTCCTGCCCTTGTCGGCATCGATCGCGCTTTTGTCGGGACCTGTCGGCAAGCTGTCGGACCGGATCGGACCGCGTTTTCCGATCGCCTGCGGCAGCCTGGTCGTGGCTTTTGCGTTTGCCGGGCTGGCCTTGCTCACCTACGCCGGCATCCACAATTTCTGGACGGGAACATTCCCGCTGATGGGGCTGATGGGGCTCGGCATGGCTCTGGTCGTGTCGCCCTTGTCGACCGCGATCATGACGGCGGTGGAGGACAAGGACACGGGGGCGGCCTCCGGCATCAACAATGCCGTCTCACGCATCGGCGGTCTGATCGCGGTGGCGGCGATGGGCTCGCTTGCCGCGTGGGTCTACGCGAATGCACTGGACGCGAGCGCAACCTCCGGCATCCCGGGATTTGGTGAACCGGCGCCAGCCGGGCTTGCCCCGGCCATCGATGCGACAAGGCTCGCCGCCAGCGACGCCGCGTTTGCCGCGGTTTCTTCGGTGACCGCGCTGCTTTGCCTGCTTGCGGCTGTCATCGCCTGGACGACCATTCCCGGTGATCGATTGCCATGGCCGCGAAAGGCCGAAGATACGCCAGGCTGAAGCCGATCAACCATCGATCTTGGCGCTCGCAACCTTCAGCGAATCGCTGTCTTCCTGCTTCAACAGTTCGTCGATGCGTTCGCGTTCGCGCTTGAAGGCGACGAGGTCATCGCCCTTCAGCACCTTGCCGACCGGCAGGCGGACACGCATCGGATCGACCTTGGTGCCGTTGACGATCAGCTCGTAGTGAAGATGCGGGCCGGTGGCGAGGCCGGTTTGGCCGAGGAAGCCGATGGTCTGGCCCTGGCGGACGTGCACGCCCGGTTCGATGCCTTTGGCAAAGGCGCTCTGGTGATTGTATGAGGTTTCGTAGCCATTGGCGTGGCGGATGATGATCTGCTTGCCGTAACCGCCGGCCCAGCCGACCTTCTCGACCGTGCCGTTGCCGGCGGCGATGATCGGCGTGCCGATGGGGGCTGCCCAGTCGACGCCGGTGTGCATGCGGACATAGCCGAGGATCGGATGCCTGCGGGCGCCGAACCCGGAGCGGAATTTCCCGGCGGGCAGGGGATTGCGCAACAGGAACTGCTCGGCACTCGAACCGTCCTCATCGAAATAGTCGGTGCCGCCGTCCTGCATCTGGAAGCGGTAGAAGTTGCGGGTCTGGCCGCCGAACGTCGCCGAGACGTAGAGAAGCTCGGAGCTGTCCGAGGTCTGATCGTCGCCGTCGGGCTGCGAGAACAGGACTTCGATGCGGTCGGCGGGGCTGAGGCGAGACTGGAAGTCGACGTCGGACGCCAGCAGCTTGATCAACCGCTGCGTCATCGCCTTGGACATGCCGTAGGAGTAGGCGGCGCGGTAGATGCCGTCATAGACGTTGGGCAGGTTGCCGCGCACCACCACCGGCGCCGACGAATCATCGAAGGCCGTCAGCAATTCGGGGTTCGGATCCGGTTCCTGCGCCGGCACATACTGGCCGCGATCGTTGAGCGCGATGGTGACGATGTGCTGGGTCCGGTCGTAGACGCTGGTGCGCACGACCTTGGCGGCATCGCCGTGAACCTCGAGGCCGACGCGTAGCACGGTTCCAGCCTTGAGCGCCGTCGCATTGAGCAACTTGGCTATGGCTTCGGCCATTCCGGTGGCGTCTTCCCCTGTGTAGCCCGAATCAGCAAAAGCCTCGGTGACGTCGAGATCCTTGGTGAAGGGGATGATTTCCTCGGCGAAAGCCGGCGCCTGGTCGTCAACGGTGGCTCGCGGCGCCACCGAGACGTTTTCCGGCACGATCTTGACGTCGTAGGAGCCGGCCATGCTCTCGGCAAAGGCTTCGCCGAATCGCTGCGGATCGACATAGTGGAGCGAAGCGACCTGCACGGCGCCGTCGCTGAGGTCGGTGCCGGCCTCGCGCACCACTTTTTCCACCTCGTCGGCGGAGAGGTCGCTCTTTTCGTCGAAGGAAGCCGTGTCGATCGGAAAATCGACGGTCTTCAGGCTCATCTCGCTTTCGACCTTGGCGCCGTAGATCTGGCCGGAAGCGGCCGAGGCCGTCGCCGGCTGGGCATTGTCGTCGCCGTCGTCGCCGAACACTTGCATCGGGTCGAAGGGGGGGTAGGCGCGGCTGGTGGTGTGGCCGGCGGCAAGGGCCATCTTGATCTGCACGAAAGGCATGGTGTGGATGACGTCGCGGTCGCCGACCTTGGTGACCATCGACACTTCCATGCGGCGGCGGTCCTTGGCCTTTGCGATCTGACGTGGCGCCACCAGCCTGGTCGTCTTGGCGACTTCGCCGGAATCTCCGTTGCCGGCAAGGCTGATCAACTCGGCGATCTCGGGTGGGGTGGCCAGCTGCTGGCGGCCGTCAAGAGCGGCGAACAGCGCCACGCCCATCAAC
>NZ_RZRP01000019.1:10000-21356 GCF_003997795.1 Mesorhizobium sp. M7A.F.Ca.US.005.03.2.1
TCAAAAACACAGGGCTCTGCGAAGTCGCAAGACGACGTATAGGGTCTGACGCCTGCCCGGTGCTGGAAGGTTAAGAGGAGGGGTGCAAGCTCTGAATCGAAGCCCCAGTAAACGGCGGCCGTAACTATAACGGTCCTAAGGTAGCGAAATTCCTTGTCGGGTAAGTTCCGACCTGCACGAATGGCGTAACGACTTCCCCGCTGTCTCCAGCATAGACTCAGTGAAATTGAATTCCCCGTGAAGATGCGGGGTTCCTGCGGTTAGACGGAAAGACCCCGTGCACCTTTACTATAGCTTTACATTGGCATTCGTAGTGGCATGTGTAGGATAGGTGGTAGGCTTTGAAGCCTGGGCGCCAGCTCAGGTGGAGCCACCCTTGAAATACCACCCTTATTACTATGGATGTCTAACCGCGGCCCGTTATCCGGGTCCGGGACAATGTATGGTGGGTAGTTTGACTGGGGCGGTCGCCTCCTAAAGAGTAACGGAGGCGCGCGATGGTGGGCTCAGAACGGTCGGAAATCGTTCGCTGAGTGCAATGGCATAAGCCTGCCTGACTGCGAGACTGACAAGTCGAGCAGAGACGAAAGTCGGTCATAGTGATCCGGTGGTCCCGCGTGGAAGGGCCATCGCTCAACGGATAAAAGGTACGCCGGGGATAACAGGCTGATGACCCCCAAGAGTCCATATCGACGGGGTTGTTTGGCACCTCGATGTCGACTCATCGCATCCTGGGGCTGGAGCAGGTCCCAAGGGTATGGCTGTTCGCCATTTAAAGCGGTACGTGAGTTGGGTTCAGAACGTCGTGAGACAGTTCGGTCCCTATCTGCCGTGGGTGTAGGAATATTGAAAGGATCTGTCCCTAGTACGAGAGGACCGGGATGGACGGATCTCTGGTGGACCTGTTGTGGCGCCAGCCGCATAGCAGGGTAGCTATATCCGGACGGGATAACCGCTGAAGGCATCTAAGCGGGAAACCCACCTTAAAACGAGTATTCCCTGAGAACCGTGGAAGACGACCACGTTGATAGGCCGGGTGTGGAAGAGCGGCAACGCTTGAAGCTTACCGGTACTAATAGTTCGATCGGCTTGATCGTTCTCATTCCTTATGCCCATCTGACAAAGTCAGATGGTCTGTTCTCACTCACGCTTGTTCCGCCCTGCGGGCGGCGCTACGTGAGTGCGGCGCATCAGCGCCGACGGTCGACCTTGCGAAGCTTCGCTTCGAAAGGCGCCAGACCAAGAACCGTAAAGGCACACAAAGACCAGCGAACAGCCCCGAGAGGCACCCGACAGCCCCGCTGCCGATGTCTCTTTGTGCCCTTCGCTCAAAAGCTTCTCGAACAACGTGCGTTTTGCCGACCTGGTGGTTATGGCGGAGCGGCTGCACCCGATCCCATTCCGAACTCGGCCGTGAAACGCTCCAGCGCTGATGGTACTTCGTCTCAAGACGCGGGAGAGTAGGTCGCTGCCAGGTCTGCCAAACGCACGTTGATCTCACATCCAAATCGGATGGAGAAAAATCTTCTCTTTATGAAATGGCCCGCCAAGGGATCACGGGCCGCGTAAGCGGCCCTTTCATTTGGTCAGCCATATACCTATCTGTAGGCCTCGGCTTACACAAAAATTGACGCGGGGTGGAGCAGCCCGGTAGCTCGTCAGGCTCATAACCTGAAGGTCACAGGTTCAAATCCTGTCCCCGCAACCAAATTCAAAAAGGCCCGCCATCGTGCGGGCTCTTTTGTTTTGTGCTGTGCTGTGCTGCCGGCCTGTCATCAGGCGCCCGCAACCAGCCAAGCCAAGCCGCCAGACAGAAAACGCAAATCCTCTCCCCAAAACCAACATCAAAAACAGCCCGCCAGCCACAAATGCCCGCGCGCCGTTTTGATATGCGGCTGGGGTGGCCATCGATCTGCCCAGGCTCAGGCCCCCGAAAGCGAAGCCGAAGCTGCAGCCGACTTCTGGCCAAGCGGACATATGGAGAGCCGTCACGCTGCGCCCGGAACAGATCTATCAAAGACAGGATCGGGGGCTTCAGGCGATAAAGACGCGGCCGGCGGGAGGGTGCCCTGCGAGCCCCCCCCGGTAGGAATCCCCTTGAAGTAGGTTGTGAAATATATTTCACTATGTGAATTATATTGACAATGCGCGCCCGGGCTGTAATGTCCCGATCGTCGGCTTTCGGAGGAAGGTCGGCATCATCAAATCCATACGGCAGCGCTCACTGAGTGCCTGCAACGGTCATTGAGGATGGCTTCGGCCAAGGGAGGAAACTTGCGCAAATTTCTGAGCACGCTCGCAATCGCGGCGGCTGCATCGACCTGCTTTGGGTCGATGCAGGTACGCGCCGAAACCCCTAACCCGTTCAAATGCGAGCCGGGTGAAAAATACGTCATGAACGTGATGGTCTCGGGCGTCGAATACTGGTTCCCGGTCTATGAAATGTTCAAGCAGGCCGGCCAGCAGTTCGGCTGCGAGACCGCCTATACGGGTACGCCGGAATACGACGTCAACAAGCAGATCGCCACCTTCGACCAGGCGCTGGCGCAGAAGCCTGCCGGCATACTGGTACACCCGATGAACTCCGATCCGTTCATCGAGCCGATCAACCGCGCCATCGAGCAGGGCACCGCGGTGGTGACCTTCGCCGCCGACTCGCCGAATTCCAAGCGCGTCTCCTACATCACCTCCGACAACAATGCCGAAGGCACCTATGCCGCCGACGCCGTTGCCAAGGCGATGGATGGCAAGGGCGAATATGCGGTGCTGGAGAATCCCGGTCAGGACAACCACGACAAGCGCGTCAACGCCTTCGTTGCCCGCATGGAAGCCAAATGGCCTGACATGAAGCTCGTCGGCCGCGCCGCTTCGAACCAGGATCCGACCAAGGCCTATCAGGCGGTTTTGAGCCTGGCCCAGGCGCATCCGGACCTCGGCGCCGTGTTCATGCCGGAGGCCAACTCGGCCATCGGTGCTGCCCAGGCCGCCAAGGAAGGCGGCGGCAAGATCCGCGTCATGCTCGCCGACGTCAACGCCAAGATCCTCGACATGATCAAGGCCGGCGAGATCTTCGGCTCGGTCAATCCCAACCAGGGCATGCAGGGCTATATGGGCTTCATGCTGTTGTGGATGGCCAAGCATCCCGGCCTGATCGATCCGATGAACGACGCCAAGCGTTCGGGTTTCAACCCGATGAGCGTGCCCTTCGTCGACAATGGCTTCTCCATCGTCTCCAAGGACAATGCGGACGACTTCTACTGGGACAAGTACCTCAAGCGTCGCGGCACCAAGGGCATCGAGGAATAGTCTCGATCGCCGCCCCGGCCTCCACAAGGCCGGACCAACCGGGAAGGAGGCTTCGGCCTCCTTCCTCCCCCGCAAGCATCGCAGGAGCATGGCGTGACCCAGGCGCCCATTCTTGAAATCCGCGGCCTGTCCAAGGCGTTCGGCCCGGTCAAGGCACTGAGCGACGTGCGGTTCGAGCTGCGGCGCGGCGAAATCCATGCGCTGTGCGGCGAGAACGGCGCCGGCAAGTCGACGCTGATGAACATGATCGCCGGTGTATTGCAGCCCGACGAGGGCGACATCCTGATCGATGGTGAGCGCATTTCGATTCACTCGCCCGCGGCCGCCCAACGTCTCGGCATCGCGCTCGTCCACCAGGAGATCGCGCTGTGTCAGGACGCCACGGTTGCCGAAAACATCTACATGGCCGCGATCAACAGCCGGCGCGCGCCGCTGATGAATTTCCAGAAGCTCTACGCTGACGCCCAGAAGGTCATGGACCTGCTCGCGCCCATTCCGGTGCGCACCAGGGTCGCCGACCTCTCCATTTCCAACCAGCAGCTCGTCGAGATCGCCAAGGCGCTGACGCTCGACTGCAAGGTGCTGATGCTCGACGAGCCGACCGCCGCACTCACCGAAAGCGAAGCGCAACGCCTGTTCTCGATCTTGCGCGGGCTTAGGGAACGTGGCATTTCGGTGGTCTATATCAGCCACCGCATGGCCGAGATCTTCTCGCTCTGCGACCGCGTCACCGTCTTCCGCGACGGCCGCTACGTGGCGACCGATGCGATAGCCGCCGTTTCACCCGACGATGTCGTGCGCAAGATGGTCGGCCGCGAAATCACCCAGCTCTATCCCGACAAGCTGGCGCCGCAAGGGCCTGGGCGCCTTCTCCTGTCGGTCGAGGGGCTTTCCGATGGGCGCCGCTTCGCCGACGTCGATCTGCAGCTTCGCGCTGGCGAAATTCTGGGCATAGGCGGCCTGATCGGCGCCGGCCGCAGCGAGATCGCACAGACGGTCTGCGGCCTCAGGCCAATGACCTCTGGAACCGTCGCGCTCGACGGAAAGCAGCTGCGGCCGCGCAGTTATGGCGATGCGGTCAAGGCGGGGCTGGTCTATCTCTCTGAGGATCGCAAAGGCTCCGGCGTGTTCCTCGATCTGCCGATCGCGGCGAACATATCGGCGCTCGACCTCGGCCGGCTCACCGGGCGCCTCGGCCTGCTCGACCGCAAGGCCGAGGATCGTCAGGCGCGGGAGCTGACCGGCAGGCTCGGCGTGCGCATGGCCGGCATCGAGGCCACTGTGTCGACGCTGAGCGGTGGCAACCAGCAGAAGGTTGCTATCGCCAAGCAGCTGTCCGTCAGTCCCAAGGTCATCATCATGGACGAGCCGACGCGCGGGATCGATGTCGGCGCCAAGGTCGAGATTCACCGGCTGCTGCGCCAGCTAGCTGGCAGCGGTGTCGGCGTCATCATCATCTCGTCCGAACTGCCGGAGCTGATTGGCTTGTGCGACCGCGTTCTTGTGGTGCGCGAAGGCAGGATCGCCGGCGAACTCGCCGCCAGCGAGCTCGGCGAGGAAGCCATCATCATGCTCGCCTCGGGCGTCCAGGACAGTTCAATTCAAAGGCAGGCCCAGAATGTCGCCTAGGGAATCAGGAGAAGCGCTCGTGCACGCCGAGATCAAGTCCGCCGGGCGGCGCATCAACTTCGCTCACCTCGCCTCGATGCGCGAGGCCGGGCTGATCGTCATCATCCTGGCGCTGTGCATCGCCATGAGCTTCGCCTCGCCGCACTTCCTGACATGGGGCAATTTCCGCGCCATGCTGATGAGCTTCTCCATCGAAGGCATCGTCGTCGTCGGCATGACCGTCCTGCTCATCGTCGGCGGCATCGACCTTTCCGTCGGCTCGGTCGTGTGTTTCTCGATGGTGGTCTCGGGTGCGCTGTTCCTCGCCGGGCTCGATCCCTGGACGGCAAGCCTGATCGGCATCGGCGTCAGCGCGCTGATCGGCGCGGCCATGGGCTTCTTCGTGACCGTGATAGGGCTCAATCATTTCATCACGTCGCTGGCCGCCATGGTCATCGTGCGCGGCATGTGCCTGGTGGTCACCAAGGGCACGCCGCTGTCGCTGTTCACCTTGCCGCCGGCCTTCAAGGCCATCGGCCAGGGCAGTTTCAACAACATCCCCTATGTCATCCTGATCTTCATCGTCGTGGTGGCGATCTTCGACTTCCTGCTGCGTCGCGCCACGGCCTTCCGCAAGGTTTTCTACACCGGCTCCAACGAGAAGGCCGCGCAGTTCTCCGGCATCAGGACCAATCAGGTGAAGTTCTGGGTCACGGTGCTGTGCTCGACCCTCGCCGGAGTGGCCGGCGTCATCTACATGGCGCGCTTCGGCGCGGCGACGCCGACCTTCGGCGCCGGCATGGAGCTCAACATCATCGCCGCGGCCGTCATCGGCGGCGCCTCGCTGAATGGCGGCTCGGGCACCATCTTCGGGGCGATCCTCGGCATGGCTCTGCTGTCGGTGGTGACGAGCTCGCTTATCCTGCTCGATGTCTCGGTCTATTGGCAGGACATGATCAAGGGATGCATCCTGCTGGCAGCGGTGTCGATCGATCACTTCCTGCACCGCAAGAAGTCCTGAACCTCAAAGGCGGCGAAACAAGACCATGGCCCCTCCCAACACCCGCGACGACATCGCCGCTGTTCGTCAGATGCACCAGGCGCTTGTCCTGCATTATGTCGAAGGCAAGACCCAGGCCGAGATCGCCGGGGAACTCGGCATCTCGCACGCGACCGTCAACCGGCTGATCAAGCGCGGTCACCAGCTTGGTCTCGTCGAGATCAAGATCAAGTCGCCGATCGACCATCTGGTCGACCTGGAAGCGCGGCTGGTGGCGCTGGGCGGCATCGAGCGGGCGATGGTGGTGCCGTCGGTCTCCGAAAATCCGCACACCGCCCTGCAGCGGGTCGGCGAGGCTGCGGCTGGGCTGCTGCTCGACACCATCAAGGACGGCGACACCATCTCGATCACCGGCGGCAAGGGCGTCAGCGCGCTGGTCGCCGGTCTCAAGCCGGGGCGCCGCTACGACGTCGAAATCATTCCCGCCACCGGGCTGGTGCAGGGCAAGCACTACACCGATGTCAACCACGTCGCCTCGCTGATGGCCGACAAGCTCGGCGGCCGCGCCTATCAGATCCATGCGCCGTTGTTTGCGGACACCGCGCAGCAGCGCGAGATGCTGATGGGCATCAGCTCCGTCGCAGACGTGTTTCGCAAGGCGCGCGAGGCCGATGTCGCGGTGGTGGGTGTCGGCTCCATCCTGACCGACGATTCCAGTTACTACGATTTGCATCCGTCCTCGAATGCCGATCGCCAGGCGATCGAGAAGTCCGGGGCAACAGGCGAGCTGCTCGCCCATCTCATCGATCGCCGGGGCAAGCTTTGCAACTACTCGCTCAACCGTTCGTTGGTCTCGCTGACGCTTGACGAGTTCGCGACCATCCCGCGCTCGATCGGCATTGCAAGTGGCGCCAGCAAGGTCGCGCCGATCCTCGCCGCAATGCGCGGAAATCATCTCGACACCATCGTCACGGACGAGGCCACGGGGCTCCAGATCCTCGAGCTGGCCGAACAGGAGGCAGCATGAATTCTCGACAGATCCAGCGGCAGATCGGCAAGTCCGGCATATCGGCGTCGGCCGTGGGCCTGGGCACCTGGGCGATTGGCGGATGGATGTGGGGCGGCACCGACGAAAAGGAGTCGGTGCGGGCGATCGAAGCCTCGATCGATGCCGGCCTCAGCCTGATCGACACAGCGCCGGCCTACGGTCTTGGCCGCAGCGAGGCGATCGTCGGCACCGCCATCAAGGGCAAGCGCGACAAGGTGGTGATCGCGACCAAATGCGGGCTGAACTGGCATTCGGGCAAGGGCGGGCATTTCTTCGACCAGGACGACAAGCCAGTGCATCGCTATCTCGGCGCCGACGGCATCGCCTATGAGGTCGAGCAGAGCCTGCGGCGTCTCGGCACCGATCATATCGACCTCTACATCACCCATTGGCAGGACCCGACGACGCCGATCGCCGAGACGATGGCGGTATTGGAAAAGCTCAAGGCAGCCGGCAAGATCCGCGCCATCGGCGCCAGCAATATCAGCGCCGAGGATCTCGGCCACTATATCGATGCCGGCCAGCTCGATGCGATCCAGGAGCGCTATTCGATGATCGACCGCGACATCGAGAGCAGCCTGCTGCCGATCACTCGCCGCCATGACATCGCCACGCTCAGCTATTCGTCGCTGGCGCTGGGGCTGCTCACCGGCACGGTCGACCCCGGCCGCACATTCGGCGGCGACGACCAGCGCAAGGACAACCCGCGCTTTTCCACGGCCAACCGACAGAAGGTGGCAAAGCTGAAGGAGGCCATCGCCCCTATCGCCGAGAGCCACCAGGCGTCGACCGCGCAGATCGTCATCGCCTGGACGCTCGCCCAGCCGGGCATCACCTTCGCGCTGTGCGGCGCGCGCAATCCCGAACAGGCGCTCGACAATGCGCGGGCCGGGGAGATCACGCTTGCGGCAGGCGAGCTTGCGGCAATCGACGCCGCGGCAGCCGCGCATCTCACCGCGATGGATGCCTGAGAAAAAAAGGCAACAGCCCCGATGAACCGTAGCCATACGTTAGCCGGTCTGCGCGACCGGCCTGATATCGCCGTGCTCGTCATCGGTGGCGGCATCAACGGCATCAGCGTCTTTCGCGAACTGGCGCTGCAAGGCGTCGATGTCGTACTGGCGGAAAAGGGCGATTATTGCAGCGGCGCCAGCGCCGCCCTTTCACGCATGGTGCATGGCGGCCTGCGTTATCTCGAAAACGGCGAATTCAAACTGGTGCGCGAATCGCTGCTCGAACGTGACCGGCTGCTGAGGAATGCCCCGCACTATGTGGTCCCGTTGCCGACGACGGTGCCGATCTTCGACATTTTCTCCGGCCTTGCCAACGGTGCGGTGCGTTTCCTGGGTCTGACGCGGCGGCCGAGCCGGCGTGGTGCGCTGGTCATCAAGACCGGCCTTGCCATGTACGACCTGTTCACCGCCGCACGGCGTTTGATGCCGACGCACAGGTTCAGGGGCCGCGCCGAAACCTTGAGAAAATGGCCGGCGATCAATCCGGCGATCCGCAATTCGGCGACCTATTACGACGCCTGGGTGAGCCGGCCCGAACGCCTCGGCCTGGAGATGCTGCTGGACGCCACGGCGAGCGCGGCGAACGCCCGCGCCTTGAACTACGCTCTGGTATCGTCGACAGGTGATAGCCTCGCCATTACCGACACGCTGACGGGCGAACAACTGCCGGTACGGGCGCAATTGGTCATCAACGCTACTGGCGGCTGGATCGACCTGACCAACAAGGCCATCGGGGCGGCGGCGCAGACGATGATGGGCGGCACCAAGGGCTCGCATCTCATCGTCGACAATGCAGAACTGTTCGACGCGCTCGGCGGCCATATGGTCTATTACGAGAACGAGGACGGGCGCATCTGCATCCTGTTTCCCTATCTCGGCAAGGTGCTGATCGGCTCGACCGACATCCGGGTCGACGATCCGGACAAGGTCCGTTGCGAGGAGGACGAGCAGCGCTACATCCTGCAGTCGCTCGCCTTTGTATTCCCGTCGATCAAAGTAGCTGAAAACCAGATCGTGTTCCGCTTCGCCGGCGTGCGACCCTTGCCCGCCAGCGAGGACAGTTTTACCAGCCGCATACCGCGCGATCATTTTTGCGAGTTCGTAGAAGCGAGCGGGCGCCTGCCGGCGACACTGTGCATGATCGGCGGCAAGTGGACCACCTTCCGTTCGTTTGGAGCGCTGGCCGCCGACATGGTACTGAAGCGGCTCGGCCTCGCGCGCAGCCAGGGAACGCAGGACATGGCCATCGGTGGCGGCCGTGATTTTCCGGCCGACCCGGACGCCTGGTGCGCGTCATTCGCCGCCGAGCATGGCCTGACGGTCGAGCGCGCGCAAACGCTTCTGCAGCGCTATGGCACGTCGGCCAGGGATTTCGTTTCGCACCCGGCGGGCGAACAGATGCTGCCGCAGTCGGACTATTCGGCAAGCGAGATGGGGCGCATCATCGAGCGCGAGCAGGTCGAGTGCCTTGCCGACCTGTTCTTGCGCCGCACCACCATCGCCATTTCAGGCGGTCTCAGCTTCGACCTCGTCAACGCCGTTCTCGACATGCTGGCGGCGCACAAGGACTGGAGCGCCAGCGAGGCTGCCACCGAGCGCTCGACCTTCCTCGCCTTGCTGGCCGACCGGCACGGCATCGACCTCCAGACACATCAAAGGAGCGCCCTATGCGCGTAAACAAGAAAGTCCGTATGAACCGGCTGTTCGGCGGCGGCCGCTGCCTCGACGTCGCCATCGATCATGGCGTCTGCAACGAGCCGAGTTTCCTTGCCGGGCTGGAAGACATGGCCAGCGTGGTCAACCAGCTGGTCAAGGCCGGCCCCGACGCCATCCAGATGAACTACGGCCAGGCCGACCTGCTGCAGGCCGTGCCTGGCAAGGACAAGCCGGCGCTGGTGATGCGCATCGACATGGGCAATCCCTATAACAGGATACGCCACCGGGCGATGTGGGCGGTGCTGCAGAACGAAGCCGAGCCCTTGCTTGGCGCCATCGAGATGGATGCGGCTTGCGTCGTGGTCAATCTGTTCATGCTACCCGACGAGCCGGACCTGTTCCGGCAATGCGTGCAGAACATCGCCCGCGTGCGCGCCGGTTGCGAGAAATACGGCCTGCCGCTGATGATCGAGCCGCTGGCCATGCTGCCGGTCACCGAGCATGGCGGCTACATGGTCGACGGCGACGCCGATAAGATCGTCACCTTGACCCGGCTTGCCCGCGAGATGGGTGCCGATATCGTCAAGGCCGACCCGACCACCGATCCCAACGACTTCCACCGCGTCGTCGAGGCGGCGCGCTGCCCGGTGCTGGTGCGCGGCGGCGGCAAGGAGGATCTGCGTGCCGTGTTCGACAAGTCGGCCGCCTTGATGGCACAGGGTGCGCTTGGCATGGTCTATGGCCGCAACATCTACCAGCATGCCAACCCGAGCGCTGTCGTGCGCGGGCTGATGGCAATCATTCACGACGATGCCGATGGCGGCGCAGCCTGGGATCTGTACAACCAGGCATAGGCTGCGGTCTCGGGAGGCGCCAATGGCAAGCTATATCCTCGGTCTCGATGCCGGCAACACCGTCATCAAGGCCATCCTCTTCGACCTGTCGGGCCGCGAACTGGCATTCGCCGCCCGTGACGGCCGCTCGTCCATGCCAAAGCCCGGACATGTCGAACGCGACCTCGACGAACTCTGGCGCAATTCGGTCTCGGTCATTGGTCAATGCATCGCTGAAGCCGGTATCGACGCCGGCGAGATCGTCGCCATCGGCTGCGCCGGCCATGGCAACGGGCTCTACGCGCTCGATCGTGCGGGCGCGCCATTGATCGGCATCCAGTCGCTCGACACACGCGCCGTCGACATCGTTGCTGAGTGGGCAGAACAGAATGTCGGCGACCGCACCTACGCCCACTGCCTGCAGCGGCCGTGGGCGGCGCAGACGCCGACCCTGCTTGCCTGGCTCAAGCGCTTTTCGCCGGCTTTGTTTGCCAGCATCGGAACTGTGTTCTTGTGCAAGGATTTCGTCGTCAACCGCCTGACAGGTGCGCGCAGCAGCGATACTTCAGATATGTCGGGCTGCGGCCTGCTGCAGATGCAGGACCGCCGCTACGAGCCGGACCTGCTTGCCGCCTATGGGCTCGGCGATTGCATGGACCTGTTGCCGCCAGTGCTGGAATCGGCCGACATTGCCGGCCATGTCAGCGCGGAGGTGGCGGCCCTGACGGGACTGCGCGCCGGCACGCCGGTCGTCGCCGGGCTGTTCGATGTCGTCGCCAGCGCGGTCGGTTCGGGCGTGACCAGAACCGGTGCCGCCTCGGTCATCGCCGGAACCTGGAGCATCAACCAGGTCATCACCGACAAGCCGATCCGCGACCCTTCGATCTTCATG